>JAFGMJ010000109.1 GCA_016927635.1 Actinomycetota bacterium | reverse complement strand
ATTTTCAAATCCTCCGACAATAAGCCTTGCAGCCTTTGACGTGACGACTTTTTCTGCTGCAAACTTTACAGTCTCTTCAGAAGGGTCTGCACCAATAACAATTATATCCTGCTTTTCTATGATGTTTTGTTTGGCATTGCTTTCAAGTATCTCTGCAAATAACTGGACATGGTGGCCTGTCCCGCAGCCAATATCAAGTATTTTTTTTACTTTTTTTCCAGTTATTATCTTTTCAAACAGATATCTTTCCCTGGAAATCCTGGCAAGCCAGTCAACCTGCTTATCATATAACTGGGGGCTGTAATCAAAGTTTTTTATATCTGGCATATTTGATCTAACAATCAGCTTAAAAATGGCAATAAATCTTTTTTTAAGTATGCCACAGACTGGGCTGTTGCAATTATTTCATCATAGGTATTTTTAACAATTATTGAAAAACTGGCGACTTTTCTACTTCTGGCAGTTTCTTTTGCTTCTGCGGTCAGTATATCGCCATCTTTAGCAGGCTTTAAATAATTTACACTAACATTAAGGGCAACTGCTACTGTGCCATATGAATTTGCTGCAGCTCCAAATGCAACATCAAGAAGAGAAAAAACCGCACCTCCATGAGCTATGCCGAATATATTATTATAGGATTTCAATACTTTCATAGTTACGATTGAGTGACCGGGAAATAATGAAAGAACTTTTATTCCAAACATTTTTGCATAAGGCTCGTGCTCTATGCTGCTTTTTATCATTTCAAGATTATCTTCTTCCAATGCAATCCTCTCTCGGGCAGAGATCGCAAGCCACTCTCGTTTTATCAATATTTGCCTCATACCCAAAGCCGTACACACCCGATATGGATTTAAACGGCAACATGAGGAAGCTTTCATTTAATTTTACTCCAATTTTGCTTCCGTCAACCATCGAAAAAAGTATTTTCTGCTCCTCGATAGTCCATTTATACTGCCCTGGCGAATATGAGCATGTCGATGACCAGTTGCTTTGCCTCAATCCTTCTTTTCTTATAAGCTTACCCATATATTCGCCCAGCAGTCCGAGTATGCTTGTAGTAATGGCATCCATTATTATGGTCGAAAGGCTGTCACCGCTTTCAGAAACTTTTTTTATTTCATTATCCACATCAGCGCCGAGAGTACATATAAAAATGGATGCAACCTCAGAACCTTTGAGTATTTTCGAAACATTTGGCCCGTTAAATGATGAGCCGTTTCTGAAATGGACTATATCGCCTTTTATCTCCAATATTTCAAAACTGTCATAGACGGCTTTTGGAGAAATGCTTTTAAGGCAAATTTCCTTTTTCTCCTCAAGCATTTCTTCCATCTTTGGTATAAGCATGCCGCCCATAAGCTTTGTTAAAAAATCTTTGCCTATGTCTTCCGGGATATCAAGCTTTATTTTTTCAAGTACTTTCATATCTTTCCTTAAATAAATTTTAATTTTTTATTTCTGTATCATCCGGTCCTGCATTTTCCTCATCTGCAGAATTACCGGATTCTCAGTAAATTCAACATCGCGGTACAATAAAGGCTCGCCTTTTTTCTTAGGGTTCTTAAGTATACATCCCTGGCAGAGGCCTATTGGAAGATAGTCCTGTTTTTTTGCTTCGTCATAAAGTTCAATCAAGCCATAAATAGTATAGCCGCCGATGCCATCAATTACAGAACCTGCCGCAAGGTCTTTTTTAGCAACTGTTATTACCTCTGAAATAAGGCCTTTTTCAAGCGGCACTATCCATGGCTGCCTGTTAAAATATGCAAGGGCTATAGAAAGAGGCGTTTCAATGCTTGTCAAATGATATGGCCTGTAAATAAGGTAATTGGGGCCGGTACCCAGGTTTAAGTAATTTATGACATCTTTTACCATCTGGTTTTCAGTCCTGTAGACAAGAAAAACTCCAGGTGCCAGGTCTCCTATCACGAAGTCGACCACGCCCTCTTTTTCAAGAATTCCCCCCTGCTCTTTAAGGCTGAAAACCCCAAGTATATCTTTTATATCTGCCCTGGGGCCATGCATTCCCCTGCAGTCGGCAACAAGTCCTGTTGCATTTGAAAGACATGCCATTTCAACCATGGACTTGGTTCCATCAACAAAAGTGGTCATCATTTTAGCGCTTGATCCTTTTTTTGCTGCATATTCTGCAAGGCTTTCGGGATTTGCCTCTATATCCAGAGGATTATTCTTGCCTTTTCCTGCACAGACTATTTTAAAACCAAGCCCGTCAGCAAAATCATAAAGCTCTTTTAAGGCAGCAGGCTCATCACCTGCTGAAAGAGTATATACAAGTCCCCTCTGGTCAGCTATTTTCTTAAGCATCGGGCCCACGGTTACATCTGTTTCAACATTTAAAGTGACAACATCCTTGCCGCCGCAGAGTGCCCCAAGGGCTATTTCAGCGCCCGCTTTTGTAAAACCTGTTGCATCAACTATTACATTGATTTCATCTATCTGCCAGAGTACAGAAAAATCATTTGTAAAAACAAGCCTGCCGGCCTTAACAGCAGCATTGAGCCTGTCCTTGCCTATACTGCTAAAGCTGCCCGGATAAAAGCTGCCCGGTATATCAGATTTGAGTATTTCGTCAAGATTTAAAGGCACAGTTTGGGAAACATTGGTGTTTTCCCAGACAAAGATTTCTTCTTTTTCATTATTAAATAAGCTGCGAAGTTTATCAGCTTTTTTCATATCCAAATCGGAGCACGCGCATACTTTAAATCCCTGTATTTCCTTAAGGTGAGCAATTAGTGAAAGACCCATTTGTCCAAGGCCCACTATGCCTACATTAATTGATTTACCCTGTGCTGCAAGCTCTTTCAGTTTTAAGTTTAAACCGAGCAAATTTACCTCCATTCAAACCTGTCTTACTTATTTTAAAAAAACAATTAAAGGTATGATATTGAAAAACATTTCATAAAAAACTGGTCTGGGCTCCTTATCGCCCAGGCACGGCACAAAATCCGCAAAAGAGCGGCTTTATATGCACCAATAGCATTACCTTTGCGGTAAATCAAATACATTTATGCCATAATATTAAATCCCGGCACAACTTTTTTTATATACAATTATAAAACACTAATTCACTCACGGCTAAAGCCCTTAAAAATTACTGGGCTGCAATATTTGCAAAGAACGCATTTTTCTCAGCTTCATTGTAACCCACTGCTGAGGCATTTCCAAATGTCTGAGGCCATGAGTTAAACTTCTGTATTGATACATCTCCATAACCCATTGAGAGAAGCGCTGGAAGAATCGACTGTGCCTGGCTTAGCGAAATATTTGACCAGATAAACTGGCTTAAGTTATTCAAAAAGCTTGCAAGATTGCCTGAATTTACCATTCCCTTTTTCTGCATAAGCAAATCTATTAAAAGCATGCATGACTGGGTCTCTCTTGCGTATGCGCCGCCACCGTAAAGAGTCCTTCCGTATCTTGACCTGCAGATTGCAAGGGCCTGATCCCCATTTAAAGTATGGGTGCCGGCATTTATTGTTATGGTATACTTGTCAGCTATGTTTTCTTCAATGTTTGTGGTAACGCCGCCAAGATAGTTAATTAGAGGCGCAAAACCATCAAAATCAGTGATGACATAAAAATCAATAGGTATACCTGTAAACTGTTCAAATGTTGCCTCAGCAAGAGCATTTCCGCCAATCGCATGAGCGCTGTTTATCTTTGATTTAGAATTCCTGCCGGGTATGCTTGCCCAGGTATCTCTTGGAATAGGCACGAGCACAGCTTTTTTTGTGTCAAGGTTAAGATGGACAAATATGTTAATATCAGTTCTGCCGTTGACTCTTCCGCCTGGTCTTCCCATGCCGCTGTCATCGCCCCAGACTATAAAGTTGACTTTATTTCCCTGGGCAAAACCGCTGGAACTGCCGGATATTGAGCCGGAGCCGCCTGAAACGACAGTTGTCGGAGCCTTATATTCTGAATAAGGTATAATTGCATAAGCTGCACAAAGATCTGTAAATTCCTGGGACTGTACAAATCCGTCAACTACGGCCTGCCTTGTAGTGCCGCTGCCCAGCCTTCCCACCCAGGTATCAAACCCGGACCCGTCTGGTTCCCTGTCAAAAAAAGCCCTGTATAATATTGTCACAAATGTCGCATTATCATAGTTTTTATCAGTAAATTCTTTACTGAATATAAATCCTTTGGCTACATCAGCGCCAGTCTTTGTGCCGCTTAAAAGATCGCCCACCCAAGTATTTAACCCTGCGCTGTCAGGCTGGCGCTCAAGGCAAAGCTGGTAAAATCTTGT
>JAFGMJ010000108.1 GCA_016927635.1 Actinomycetota bacterium | reverse complement strand
ATATTATGTTAAAAATAATTAAAAGCTTTTTAAAAAAGATTTTATTTAACCAGGCCGGC
The DNA here is from genome assembly GCA_016927635.1 of Actinomycetota bacterium. Lineage (GTDB taxonomy): Bacteria > Actinomycetota > Humimicrobiia > Humimicrobiales > Humimicrobiaceae > VGAZ01. The sequence goes on along the minus strand of JAFGMJ010000108.1, from coordinate 9,456 downwards.
ACATCTGCAACTGAGTATGGAGTAATTATTGCAGGGGTGGCGCTTGCTCTAATATTTGTTTTCTTTACAGTTACCGGAGCCTTTGACAGGGGTTTTGAAGTAATTGTAAGTACTATTAATAATGCAGTTAACAGGTAGCATATTTTAATACCTTATTTATCAGCAGAGTCTATTTTAATTTAATTGCCCCTTGTCTTAATAATTCCTGTTATATATAACCCAGCAGTATAAATGGTTTACCTGAAAATTTAAAAGTTCTAGCCTGCTGTGGGGACTTTTCTGTAAATCATGTGAAGTATTATTCCCTTGGCAACGATTATTATAAAAAATCCTACCGTAAGAATAAATATTAAAAATGCTGTGTCCTGCCATCTATCCCAGTTTCCCCACACAAGCCATTTGTGGCTGTATTGCCATAAATAAACAAAAGGCGGAAGCACTATTACTGCAAAAAGAGACGAAACTACATTCTGGTTTACCTTATGCTTTTTCTTTAAGGTGTATTTATATGTAAAACCAATAATAAGTGCAATAGCAAGAACTATAAAAAACTGAACTGGCAGAAGAACAGCTGCTGTCCCCATTGCAGTAGCTATTCCTCCTCCACCCCTGAATTTAAAAAACACAGGCCAGTTATGTCCTATAAGCACGGCAAGGCTTGCAATTATAATCGTATACATGTCCAGGCCTATAATTATGCCCAATAAGGGAACCAGCACACCTTTGCCGCAGTCAAATAAAAATGTGGGCAAAGCTGCTTTAAAACCATATTGCCTGCCTGCGCCTGCAGTGCCGGGCCTGTCTATTTTTCCGAAGCCTTCTTTACCGAGTATCCTTGCAATTATATAGCCAAATACCACAGAGCCCAGAAGATAGCTTGCAATTACATAAAAGATCTTAAAATAAATGCTTTCAACCAATTTAATTCCTCTCTCGTATTTCATTGGATCGTGAATTTTTTCCTATTATAACAGAATTGATATAATACCATTAATATATTTTTTAATACTGTATTCAATATTGCAGTCATTTGTCTTTTTTTTAGCAATCAGCTTTTTTAAAAATAGAATTAATCAAAGCCTAAGGTTTGCATCGCTTCAACTTAAATGTAATAATACATTTTATTGTCCAATACCGGATTTTTTAAAATTTTACATAATTTAATAAAAACATTAATACTTTTTAAGCGTCTAATAACTAAAAAACTGGACTGATGTCAATTTGTCAAATTTCTCTTTGAAAGGAAAACAGCATGGAAGAAATCTGGCTTCCGGTTAAAGATTTTCTTTTTTTATCCCTGTTTCTACTAATAGCAATAATTTTAAAAAATAAAATCAGGTTTTTTAAAAGGTTTCTGATCCCCACTGCAATAATTGGCGGTTTTATTGGTTTGATTTACCGGTCTGTGCTTGAATTTACCACAGATGCAGCGAGCCTTACTGTTATTAAATTAAATCCTGATTTTCTTGGAAACCTTGTTTATCACCTGATGGCAATAGGATTCATATCACTGGCCCTAAAAGAAAGAACTGTCGCTTTAAAAGATGATAAGAAGGATAATGTAAATACAGGATTTGCCATAACGAGCGCATATCTTTTACAGGGTATTTTGGGTTTTGCGCTGTCGCTTCTGCTTGCATATACTATATTACCTGAGCTGTTTCCGCCTTTCGGACTTCTGCTTCCGCTTGGTTTTGCACAGGGACCCGGCCAGGCTTACTCAATAGGTACAAGCTGGGAGGCTCTGGGTTTTACAAATGGGGGCAATATAGGACTTTCTATAGCCACAATAGGCTATCTTTGGGCAATAATACCCGGCATACCTCTTCTTAATTTTCTGGTCAGGAGAAAAGAAAGGCTCAGTCTTACAGGCCTTGAAAAAGATATAAAAATATTTCATGAAGAAGGCAGTGCTTTGGACGAAAAGCACACAGAAAATATCCCAAGAAAAATCTTTATTGACAGCCTTTCAGTGCAGATAGTACTCATTGGAATTGTATATATAATAACTTATTTTCTTCTTAAAGGCATTACTCTTGCTTTGGGGCCACTTGGGGATTACGGGCAAACAGTTTCACAGCTGCTATGGGGCTTTCATTTTGTAATAGCTACTATGGTAGCAATACTTGTAAGAATGGTGCTTAATGTCCTAAAGAGAAAAGACTGGCTGCACATAAATTATCCCGACAATTATACGCTTCAGAGAATATCTTCAGCCTCTTTTGATTATATGATAGTAGCTGCAATAACTGCGATTTCAATTATAACATTTAAGGAAAACTGGATCGCAATAGTCATAATCACAACTGCCGGAGGAATACTTACAATGCTGTATACTATCCTTCTATGCAGAAGAATTTACAACAGTTTTATAATTGAACATATAGTGGCTCTTTACGGTATGTGGACCGGCACCATTTCAACTGGCATTGCTCTTTTAAGGGAAATAGACCCTGAATCAAGGTCCAACGCTGCAGAAAATCTTGTGCTTGGAAGCGCAGTAGCCCTGCCGCTGGGAGTTCCGCTGATGTTTATACTGGGACTTGCAATAAACGGCTACAGGGTAAAAAACCCTATGCTTTATTTTTATACTCTTATAATATTTACAGCATTTTTTACGGTACTTTTGCTTATAATGGTAATAAAAAGAAAGAATAAAGCCAGCGTTTAGCCAATTTTAGATTAAAGTACGTATTATAATTCCTTAGCATTAATTAAAGCATCATTGGCTCATTTTATTATGAGCCAAATCGCTTTTAAAAAATGACTCTTTCTAATCAAATAAATCCATTGGAATTTAAATATATATATGCAATGCTTATGCATAAAATATTTTACGGCAAATTAGTGCCTGGTCAGACTTTTACTTCAAATATTTTTGTATCCCGCTCTTTTATCATTTCATTGAATTTCTTAAACTGCCACCAGACAAAGAAAAAAGTCATCAGTATTGCGAAGAAATTTGATACGGGTATGGAAAGCCATACGCCCATCAGCTCAAAAAACAGCGGAAGTACTATCAGGGCAGGTATTAAAAGAAGAAGCTGCCTGGATAGTATTATTATAAGAGAAGGTACTGTCTTTCCTATTGCCTGGAAAAAACTTCCTCCCAATACCTGAAATCCGATAAAAGGAAGGAAAATGACTATTATCCTTAAAGGGTTTACACCCATCTGGATAAGTGTGGCATTATTGGTAAATATGCCAAGTATGGCTGAAGGAACAGCCATAAGCAGTAAAAAACCCAGTCCTGCAATGCCTATTGTCCATATAGTAGCTTCCTTGAAAACAGTCTTAACTCTTTCATATTTTTTTGCCCCATAATTAAAGCTTACCAGTGTTGAGAATCCCTGAGCTATTCCTATGATGGGCATTTCAATCAGGCTCAGCACCCTTAAACCTATGCCCATTACTGCAATGTACATATTGTTGCCATAATGAAGTATGCTTCTGTTAAATATAAGAAAAACTGCGCTACCTACCACCTGCAAAGCAAAAGACGGAAACCCTACAGCTATTATTTCCCTGGAAAGTGCCGGATTTAAACTGAACTGCCTTATCCTGAAATTATAAATGCTTTTTGAAGACTTAAAAAAGCTTATAATATAAGCAGCACTTATAAACTGGCTAATTATAGTGGCAATGGCTACGCCTTTTACTCCCATTTTCAGGCCAAAAATAAATACCGGGTCAAGTATTATATTACATATTGCTCCAATAAGCATGGAATACATTGCAGCCCTTGGCTTTCCCTCGGCCCTTATAAGGTTGTTTGAACTTATGGCAAATGAAAAAGAGATAAAGCCTATAAGGATTATTGACATATAGTCTTTTGCAAGGCCGAGCGTTTCTGCTGATGCTCCAAAGAAGTACAATATTTGATCAATAAATATATAGGAAATAACCATCAGCACTGTACTCAATATAAGATTAAGCAATATGCTTGTACCTGCAGTTTTTAATGCTTTTTCAGTATTTGCAGCACCAAGGGACCTTGATATTATTGAGGCGGAACCTATCCCTACCATTATGCCGACAGCCATTATTATAAGTTGTATTGGCATCACTATTGTAAGCGCAGAAATTCCCAGTGGCCCCACACCCCTGCCTACAAAAAGGGTATCAACAATATTATAAAGGGCGCTAACAAGCATACCGATGATTGCCGGGCTTGAAAACTTAAAAAGCTGGCCCCTTAAATTACCGTTTAAAATCTGGCTTCTCTGTTCTTCCATATTTGCCTTACTCTATTAAAAATCAAATATTATTAAAAAATAAAATTATTCATAAAATAGCCTTATAATACATTTCAGTATTATAAGGCTATTATTTTTTAAAAAAAGAATAAATTATAAATACAGGTTTTTACATGTTTTTTTTAAAAATGAAACAGTTTGCCATAAAGGTCCGCAACAAGAACTGCCGTTTCAATTGCAACGACGCTTATAAGCTTTATAAGTATATTCATTGAAGGACCTGCAGTATCCTTAAGCGGATCACCAACAGTATCGCCCACAACAGATGCAGCATGTTCAGGCGTTCCGCTTCTACCTTCCTCCTCTATTTTTTTCTTGGCATTGTCAAGGGCGCCACCGGCATTTGCCATGAAAATAGCCTGTGCAAAACCGCTAAGCAGCGTGCCTATAATCAAGGCTACGACTCCGCCTGGGCCCAAAAGTATACCCACAATTACCGGTATGGCAAATATCATTATACCCGGCGCTATAATGCCTCTCTGTGCTGCCCTTGTTACAATAGTTATGAAAGCTTTTGGATCCCCCTTTGAATGGCCTGCCATTATTTCCTTTATCTGCTTTCTTGCTTCAATTACAACCTTATCCGCAGCGCGCCCCACTGCCCCGATAAGCATTGACGTAAAAAGAAATGGGAGCATAACGCCTGTGAAAAGGCCTGCAAGGATTTTCGGGTCCCTCATAAAATCAAGGAGCACATTAATATTTAAAAGCTCGATTTTTGAAAAATATGCCTGGCCCAGAGCAAGTGCTGTTATTGCCGCACTTCCGATAAGTATGCCCTTGCCTATAGCTGCTGTGGTATTTCCAACTGCATCAAGCTTGTCCGTAGTTTTTCTTACCTGGGGAGGAAGTTCAGTCATTGAAGCAATACCGCCGGAGTTATCAGCAATTGGTCCGTAAACATCAATTGTTATGGCAAAAGGCGTAACCGAGAGCATTGACACTGCTGCAAGAGAAACACCGTACAGGCCCATTTTAAAATCAGAACCGCCGCCTGAAATATAAAAACTGAAAAGCATAACAGCTATTACTGTAAGAGCGGGCAGAAGCGTGCTTTCCATTCCATAAGCCAGGCCGTTTACAACAAGTGTGGCCGGGCCGCTTTTGGCGCTTTCTCTTATATTCCTTGTGGGCCTGTACCTTGAATCAGTATAAAGAAGGGTAAACAATCCTATAAGAAATCCTGCAAAAACTCCGCCAAGAGTTGCATAGAAAAGGAACAAATAAGATGCGCCCAATATGTATCTTACTGTAAAATATGAAAGAGCCACAATGCCAATAACAGTTATAAAGAGTCCGGCAAGAGTGGTGGCTGTAAGCTTGCTGACAGTAGCATTCTCCCTGTAGCGGCTGACAATTACCTTTATTATAAATATTGCGATTATTGATGCAATCGCACCTGCTGTCGATATTATCATGGGAAGTATTATGCTGTTTAGCATAAGCTGCGAACCTCTAAACGCCAAAAATCCGAGAAATTCTGTTGCTATTATTGCGCCTACCCATGATTCAAGGGAGTCAGCTTTCATGCCTCCGACATCGCCGACATTATCGCCGACATTGTCAGCTATTGTAGCCGGATTTCTGTAGTCATCTTCTGCAAGGCCGGATTCCACTTTTCCGACATAATCGGCCCCCATGTCTGCAGCTTTGGTGTAAATTCCGCCGCCTGTCCTCATGAAGAACGCCGCAAAACTTGCTCCTATTGTAAATGTTATAAGTATGTTTACAACGCTTTCCATACTGTCTACAGGATTTGGCACTGTTCTTCCATAATACCAGTATAGAATATTGAACCAGAAAGCTGTGTCAAAAAGTGCAACGGTTGCAAGCAGGAGCCCTGAAGCAGATGCAGCGGTAAATGCTATATTCATTGCCTCCCCAAGACCTTTCTGCTGCGCCGCATAAGTCACTCTTGAATTGGAAGTGGTGGAGATCCACATGCCTATATAACCAATGAGCAGGCTGAATCCCATTCCTGTAGCAAACGCCGGCAGTGATGGCCATTCAAGATAGCCAAAATAAACCATAATGCCAAAAAGTACTATAAGGACTGCAAAAAATATTGCCATGATCCTTGCCTGCTGGTTCAGGTATGCCCTGCTTCCTATAGATATGGCATCAGATATCTCTTTCATTCTTTCAGTTCCCCTGCTTTTTTTACGGACAAGGGATGCAAAAATTATCGCCAGGATAAGCGATATCACTGCCCCGATGAAAGGTAAGATTCTTAAGAATAACATACTTGACACTTAATACCCTCCCTTTTGTTATTACTAATTTATAATGACCTTAATATAAAACCCGGATTAAAACCTCAAATATCCTGACTGTGTAAAATTATAAAATTATATCACTGCAATTAAAATAAATGTATAAAAATATCATTTTTAGATTTATCTTTTATAGACTTGATAAGAAGAGAAAAGTTGCCTGATATTCTATTTTATTTTGCCGGCTTTTTTTTTGCCTACTTTTTTTCAAGCAGCATTTTAAAAGCCATAACCGTATCTTTTATGCTGTTATTCCAGGAAAATACCTCTTCCACTCTTTTTTTATTTTTCCTGCCCAGTTCTTTTGCCTTTTCAGGATTATTTACTGCCCAGAGTATCTTATCAGCAAGATTTTCCACTCTATCGCCGGAAGCATATATGCCTCCTTCTTCAAGAAACCTGCGGTTATTTTTTGAATCAAAGCAAACAACAGGAAGGCCTGCGCCCATATAATTTATTACCTTGCCGCTGGCTTCCCCGGCTTTATCTACTTTTGGCTCTACAGCAACATCACTAATCAAAAGATAATCAGGAAGATCAAAATAATCCACCATTCCAGTCATGTGCACATTTTTTTCAACACCCAGCTCTTTTATCCTATTTTCTGTTTCCTCTACAGGGTATCCAACTATCAGGAAGTGTACATCACTTTTTTTTGAAAGAACTACAGGTATTGCGTCCACCAGATTCCATATGCCTTTTGCTGCAAGAAGAGCGCCGGTAAATATTACAAGCGGTGCATCATCAGGAATGCCGAGCTTCTTTTTAAAATCCTCTTTTGGCGGCCTGTTGAAAAAATCTGTATGCACGCCATCTATAACAACTTTTATTTTACTGCCGTCAATTTTAAATCTTTCCCTTATAATATCGCCGTTTGACACTGAGCTGCATATGAAAAAGTCAGGCATGCTGCATATGAATTTTTCAAAATTATGGAAAAACCATTTGACAGGTTTTCCTTTGAGCCAGTTAAAGGTGCCAAGCTCCGAGGTGAGGCTTCCCTGCACATCAAACACAAGCGGTGTCCTTCCAAAAGATACAAGATATTTTACAAGGCCCCCTACAAAGGCTCCTTCATGAAGATGTCCATAAATTATATCAGGTTTTTCCCTTAAATATACAGCCGCAGCCTTGAAAAAAAGCAAAATATCTATATAGAATTTGTGCCAGGAAGGGCCGGCTTCAAGCTTTTTATACCAGGGAATATTGACAATTCTTCTGATGTCCAGGCCCTCAAGATTCCTTCCGTTATGATATGTGCATATAATATTATAATGGTTATAATGCTTTAAAGCCTGCATCTCTCCAAGTATTCTCATATGGCAGCCCCTGTCAGCAAAAAAAGGTGTGGGCACTATATTAAGGACTTTAACCGGTTTTTCTTTTTCTCCAGACATTAAGCAATTTCCTTCTTAATTTATCGTTTTTATTAATGGTTTTTAAAAAATCATTTAAATGTAATAATTCGATAAAGAATTATAACATGAAAGAGTGCTAAATACTTTAAAGGCCAGCTTAAAATATTAAAAAATTAAAATTTAATTATTATTGAAAAACACCACAAATTTATTTTCCAGTGTGATTTTTTTTAAAAAAATAGTAAAGTAATAATGTTAAAATAAAGTATAGAAAATCGGGTAAAAAAATTTTTTTAAGTTTTATCAGGTTTTAAGCTTTAAAAACTCTAATTTATCAGGAAAGGAATTGAAATGGGAATTTTTGGCATCCTTTTGTTTTTTGCAGGTATTGTAATGCTTGTAGTAGGGCTTGTCGGGGCGCTGCCTGCGGTTTTTATCATTGGAATAGTAGTACTTGTGGTTGGTATCCTGTTCTTTCTTTTTGCAGGTTTCAGGACGATAAGGCCAACGCAAATGGGCATTGTTGAGCGATTCGGCAAATATATGAGAACCCGAGAAGCAGGTCTTACCTGGATAATACCTCTGGTGGAAAAAATTTACAGGGTAAACATTACAGAACAAATGGTCGATATACCCCCGCAGATGGTAATTACAAGGGACAAACTCAATGCATCTGTGGACGCAGTCGTTTATTACAGGATAAGAGATGTAAAAGCAAGTATATATAATGTGGATGATCACAGGGCACAGCTTACAAGCCTTGCCCGGACAACCTTAAGGGCGGTTATAGGAAATATGACTTTAACCGAAGCAAATGAAAACAGGGCTTCCATAAATGAAAAAGTCGAAGGCGTACTTGACAAGGAGACTGCAAGCTATGGTGTTGAAGTGTTGCGATGCGAGATACAGAAAATCGAACCGCCTTCTGACGTGCAGGCATCAATGAATAATGTAGTAAAGGCTGAGCAGGAAAAAATAGCTGCAATGGATTATGCCACAGCAACAGAGACAAGAGCAGACGGCGAAAAACGTGCAGAGATCAAAAAAGCTGAAGGAGTAAAGCAGGGACTGATACTATCTGCTGAAGGAAAAGGTGAAGGAATAAAAATAGTTGCAAACGCAGAGGCAGACAGAATAAAAATCGTTAACGAGGCTGCTGATAAGTATTTTATTGGAAATGCACAGGTTTTAAAAAAGCTTGAGACTGTAGAAGCCTCCCTTAAGGAAAACGTCAAATTCATAATAGACTCAGATAAAGTTAACACAATAGTAACGGATGCCGCAGGAGTTTCACCTATACCGGTTCAAAATAAAGCCGAAAAAAATACAAAATAAAAAACATTAAAATTTAAAAAGCCGGGTAATATTCCCGGCTTTTTTTATCTTTTCTGTCCTGCTCTTCTTTTGTAAACAAAATAGAAAATGTTGTCAATAAGAAGATACATAAATATTGCAAGACAAATGACAAAAGCTGTGGGCCTTAAAACATAAAGCAAATCTTCCATTTAAACCACCTTTAAAAATTGATATTTTTAAATTCATGCAAGCTTATAAAAAATATTCAAATTT
>JAFGMJ010000107.1 GCA_016927635.1 Actinomycetota bacterium | reverse complement strand
TAACTTAAAATATTATCCACAGTAATCAATTGCGGTTAAAACCATTATTTTTATAAGATTAAAAAAGCTTTTAATGTCCACCCATTCATCTGTGCCGTGGGCATTTCCGCCCTCAGGCCCTATTACTATCACATCCGTGTTTACGGCCTTCCTGAAAGCAAATGCATCACATGCAATTCCCAGCCCTTTCTCTGCATATTTCAATCCAAGTGTACTATATGCTTTCCTTATCGATTGCATTGCCGGGTGCAAGGTATCTGTTTTATGCCCTTCCAAAAACCTGATAACAGTTTCAAATTTTGGAAAATTATCTTTAAATTCATCATATTTTAAAAGCTCAGATTCCATAAAATCCAGGAAATCCTTTCGATACTTTTCTTCAGGAGTTCCTGCAAATGCTTCAAACCAGAAAAAAAGATGTCCGGCTAAATGAACTGCGCCAGACTCCATGTAATTTGAACCTCCCGAATATATCTGGAATGTCAGCAGCCTTATATGCTGCTCATCTGTAAAAGTTTTTGGAGCTTTTATTTTTTTTAATTTATTATCATATTTCTCAAGAGCATTTGCTATTTTTGCAATGCGGTAAACAGGGTTTGCAAGTTCCTGGTCCAGGCCAAACCCGCCAGGACCTCCAACATTTACAGAAGCTTTCCAGTCCGTGCCCCCTATTGTCTCAACTCCAGCCACAAGGCCGGATGGCTCAGATAATATTGCAAAATCTATATCAGGATATCTCAGGCGTGCCGCTACAGTGCCATTAACTCCTCCGTTTTCTTCATCAACTACACTTTCAGCATAAACATCGCCTTTTAAATTTATGCCAAGTTCTTTTATGCATTTTAATGCCATAAAACCTGCAAGTGTCCCGGACTTCATGTCCATGGACCCCCGGCCATACATCTTTCCATCTTTTACTTTTCCGCTGAAAGGATCAGAAAAGACTTTCCATTCTTCGCTGTAAACAGGCATTACATCCATGTGCCCTGAAAAAGCAATCGACCTTTTGCCGCTTGAACCGCTTAAACGGGCTACAATATTTGGCCTGTTTTTATAGACCTTTGGCCTGCCGTCGCTTGTGGGAAAAAACAAAGGGTGTTCTCTTATTCCTTTGACATCATCGACTTCAAAAACATCTATATCTTTTTCAGGTATATATCTGCATACCCTGTTATATAAATATTCCTGGCCGGGTTTTTCATTTCCCCCCGGAGGCACATTTACCGTTTTTATCTTTATAAGCTCTGATAATGCCTGGAGTATTTCATCACTGTTACTGCTGAGCCATTTTTCAATGCCTGGCCTGTAATCCATAAATTTGCTACTCCTTTTTTTATCCTGCAAAATTATTAAATTAAAACTGAAAAACTGTTAATGCAAAAGAGGCTTGCTGCTTTACTCATTCTTCAACTATTGTCCTTACAGGCAAGCCGGTGGTATTTAAAATATTTAATGGTGCCACGTATAACTTAACTTTAAACTTTTTTATTTTTTCAGTATTTACCAGAGGTCCAAGCAAAGTTACTCCTGCCCCGTATATTATGAGCCAGTTTCCCTGCTCGTTTTCAAGATTGTCTGCATATGGGGTATCAAAACCAAGAAGTATTGGTTTTTTAGCAGCGAAATATTCAGCAACCTCTTTCTTTAAAAACCATGCATCTGTAAGAAAATCAGGTTCTGACCAGTGAGAACCCCAGCCGGTGGTCAGTAATATTGGCGCTTCTTCAGGCACAGGCTCCAGTTCAGCTTTTTTAACATGTTGCATTGTAATATAGGGACGCCTGCCCTCTCTGGGTAATTCTTTCAGGTCGAACTTATAAACATATGCATCTACCCCAAATATCTTTTCAAGTGGGATCTCATGCATAGGTTTTTCTTTTTCAAGCCCAAAAGCATGTGAAGGTCCGTCTATATAATTGCCGGTCAGCATGCAGAATCCTTCAAAAGCCTGTGATTTTGGTGAAAATGACTCAACCCAGTCAGGTTCCTTTATGTCAACAAGTTTAAATTCTGGAAATGGCGGGCCATATGACCACATACCTGTATATATGGGCCCTGAGAGATCTATGATTTTCATTTAAGTCACCTCTTGCATCAATATGTTTTTTACATTCATAATCAGTATTTAAAACTATTTTAGAATATACAATTACATTGTTTACTGTGCCTATAAGAAATTTACTTACACTATCTTTTAAATAATTTTTTTATGCTGTTAGCTCTATTTTAAGGTCTTCTGCCAAAGGTTCTATTATGACAAAATCGCCCGGAACGGTTTTAAGTATTGAGCATGGAACTTCAGTATTAACAGGACCATGCAGAGCAAGCCTGACAATGAACTTCTGCCATGTTATTCCTCCCGCATATGAACCATCCGCTGTCAGTCCGCAGCCATCGTTCCACCAGCTTACATAATCAGCTGCAAGTAAAGTTGACGGTGAAGAAGTATAAGCTTTCGGGGGAACAAAAGCCCAGGAACCGCTCATGTCTGTAACAGCCATTTGTATCGTTGAAATAGGATGAAAATCTACAAGCCTTGGTTTTGCTTTCTTCCATTCTTCCAGATTAAGGCCGTATTTTTTACCAAGATGAGGATCCCAGAAGGAAAGATGGCCCGAAAGACCGGTCCCGCCGTAAATTATATTTGCCCCTTTTGCTCCAGGTTCTTTTCTTGCATCAGCTATCATTTCATCATATACGTCAATATTTTTACTGGAAGGAAAATGTATCTGGTTTTCTGGAATCCTCAGTTCCGGCCTCAGCCTCGAGATAAAATGTTTGTCTATTGTATAGTGGAATGAACCGGGCCATTTAGGGTCGATATCTTTTCCATTTTCATCTGCATATTCATCCATTGAAAAGTAATGTACATGCTTCATCGGTATATTTAATGCATTTGCCATCTCTGCAAGCATCTGGTACTGGAAAATCGGCCCTGTTGGGAATACGCCCACAAATTGCTTGCCCTCATCAAGGGCTTTCTTTATCCTTACAAACATATCCAGCGCCATATGGAAATGAAACTCCTTTACCGGCAGCACCCTTATTTTGAAATCCGGATGGGCCTCCTTTGGGGGTTTTGCTATATCCTCTTTTTTAATCCTGGCAACTCTTTTGCACACTTCCATATCCCTGAAAGCCAGGAATTCTGCAGGTTGAAACTTTATCAGGTCAATATCCGGGTTAAAATCTTTAGCCATTTTTTCTCCTGTCCTTTTATTTTGATAATTTTTTTAAAAATTAAAAAATTTTAAAAAACTTTTATAAAAACTTCCGCCTGAAATGATTACTATTTAAAAATAAGAAAACATTCCTTAATATTAAAATTTAAGTTTGTTTTCCAAACATATTATTTAATTGTCAACAAAACCGCCATTAATATAAAACATTTTTAATTATATGGAAGTTATAAAATCAGGCATCCCGGTTCCGATTAAATATCTACAAACAACTGGCACTTATTCAGCCTTTTTAACTATAGAATCGGAAGTTTTACAATTTCACCGGTCTCAATAGATCTGTCAATTGCCAAGCCTACTTCATGGACTTTGATTCCATAATCAAGTCTTATTTTACTATCCTTATCATTTACTATATCTTCAACAAAAGCATCTATTACCTGGCCAAAGGGATGATGGGTCACTTCACCACTGTTAATCAATGTGCAGTTGAAAGTCTGGAAATCCTCCTGTCCGGCAAATACGTCTTTTGTAAAGAACTTTTCATTTAATACTGAACCCTTGCTTCCATGTATTATAAGGTTGAAGACATAAGGGCATTCTATTTCAAAGCTGCCGCCTGTTTTGCCTATAGCCCCGTTTTTAAATTTGACTGAAGCAGAAAAAGTAGGCGGGTATTCATATTCTTTCCTGTGCCCCCATACTCCATATCCATGGACCTCTTCGACATCTCCTCCTACACGCATAAGAACGCCTATCGAATGGCAGGCTCCCAGCAGCGCTACAGATGGCCCGCCTTTTTTTGTATAGGCGCCCCATGTCCACCCATGCCACCATGGACCAAGTTCATGCCAGTAGTCAGTCTCAACAAAAAATATATCTCCCAGGGCGCCTTTATCTATCATGCTTTTAATAGATAAAAACTGATTATAGTATTCTGCAACAAAACCGACCACTGATTTGATTTTATATTTAGATTTAGCTTCTTCATAAGCTTTCTTTACGGCCCTTAACTCATCAATTGAATGCGCTACAGGTTTTTCAGCAAAGAAGTGTTTGCCTGCTTCGCATGCTTTTATTATTTCTTCTGACCTTAAAAAGTTTGGAGAGCACATTGATATAATATCAATATCGTCTCTCTTTAGCAAATCATCAAAACTGTCTACAACATCGCAATCCAGGTTGAATTCAGCTTTTCTTGCTTCTGCGCTTGACCTGCTCCTGGAAGCGAGTGCCTTTATTTCGCATTTAGGGTTCCGCATATAACCTTTTATGTGTTCTGTTGATACCCAACCCATTCCAAAAACCCCAACACCCAGTTTTTTTTCTGACATTTTTCTCCTCCTGATAGTTTTTAAAAAATTTTTTATAATATATCTTATAACTTAAATTCTTGGCAGCTCATTCTTTTGATTCCAGATAACCGGTTACTGACAAAGCTATTAAGATAATAGCGCCGTTAACAATCTCCCTCCAGTAAGGGTCTATCTGCATAAGTATCATTGCATTGGTTACCAGCCCAAAAAGAAGAACCCCCAGGAAAATACCTAAAACGTCTCCTTTTCCTCCGCCCAGCACCACGCCTCCAAGTACAGCAGCGGCAAGCGAGGCAAGAGTGTATGGTACGCCAATGTAGTTCATTGCTACGCTTATTTGTGATACAAGCACAATACTTGCAATCCCATATAATATACCTGCTACAGCAAATACCATTACTTTATTGAATTTTACTTTTATTCCTGAAAGATAAGCAGCATGCTGGTTTGAACCTAATAAGAATATTGATCTTCCGAATTTTGTGAATTTAAACAATAGCGCTGCTATCAATAGGACCAAAAGCAATGCGATTATTGAATAAGGAATCACCCCAAATATTTTTTCTTTAAAAATTGTAAAAAAACCTGACATAGAGGAATAAGCGCCTCTGTTAAGAAGCAGTCCAACGCCAGTGTAAACTGAACCAAGAGCAAGTGTTACTATAAAAGAGTTAGCTTTTACATTTACTACAACCAGCCCTGTAATTATTCCAAATATAATGCCTGCGGCAATAGCTGCAGTTATACCTAAAGCAGCCCCGTATGTAGGAGTAAAAAGAGCCATCAGCCATGCAGTAACAGAAAATACGGGCCCCAGTGTCATATCAAATTCACCGGTTATCAAAACCATTGATGCGCCCACAGTCGTGATCCCAACAACAGAAACTGCTGAAAGTATATTAAATAAATTTTTTAATGAAATGAAATTCTGATTTGTTACAGTAACAGCAATAGAAATCACTATCATTATAAAAATCAGCACTGTCTTTTGATTTAAGAACCTGGACATTTTTGAAGCCCGGGTCAAATTGGGATTTACGGCAGAAGCATATTGTTCTTTATCGCTCATTTTAAATTTCCTCCCCTACTTCCTAGATGCTCCAAAACCGCTGACTCCTACTGCTGCCAGTATAATAGCTCCCACCACAACATCTCTCCAAAAAGGATCTACATTCATAATAATCAGCGCATTGTTAATAAGCCCGAATACAATTACCCCGAGAAAAAGGCCAAGCATATTACCTTTTCCTCCGCCCATCATTATCCCTCCGACAACTGCAGCGGCAAATGCTTCAAGCATATATACATCGCCAGATGTTGGCTGGGCTGTTCCAAGCATTGAAACCAGTACAATTGACGCAACGCTGTAGAGAACAGCAGCTATTGTAAAAGCCAGTATTTTATAATTTTTGACTTTTAAACCCGACAGGTAGGCAGCCTGCGGATTACCTCCTATTGCATATAATATCCTGCCAAAATTTGTATATCTGTACACGACAGCAAATATTATAAGGGCAATTACAAAAACAATGGCCGGGTTTGGAATAATATTAAATATTTTATTTTTAAAGACCATAAATGTTCCCACCATCGAGACCCAATTCCCCTTACTTATGACTAAAGCCAGTCCTGAATATACAGAAAGCAGCGCCAGGGTGATTATAAAGGAATGGGCCCTTATTCTTGTAACAAAAAACCCGTTAACAGCTCCAAAAACAAGACCAAAAAGAAGTGTTAAAATAATGCCGACTGCAGGATTTATTTTTGTTGCAAAAGTAGCAAATAATATACACTGCAAGGACATCATAGCTCCAAGAGTCAGGTCAAACTCACCGGAGATGAAAACAAGAGATAATCCAATAGTGGCAACACCTGTTATCGATACAGCCAGGACAATATTGAAAAAATTCTGTAAACTTAAAAAAAGTGGATTTACTATTGAAACTATTACCCCAAGCACTACTATGACTATTGCAAGAAAGACTTCCTGCTTTTTAAATATATCAGCTGCTCTGGATGTGCCTGTGCCTGCATCGGCTGCAATATTATTTTGAATATTATTATTCATTTAAACCCTCTTTTAACTTTGTGAACCTATTGAATACTTTAAAATGTTCTCTTCTGAAACTTCATCTTTTTCAAGTATTTTTATCATCTTCCCGGCTCTCATAACCCCGACTCTATTACACATGGACGCAAGTTCAGGAGTATCAGATGAAATCATAATAATTATCTTGCCCTGCTTTGCTAAACCGTTAATAAGAGAATAGATTTCTTCCTTTGCGCCAATATCTATACCAACCGTGGGCTCATCCAGTATAAGAATATCGGAGTTAGCAATCAGCCATTTACCAAATACCACTTTCTGCTGGTTACCGCCGCTTAATTTTACAACCAGCTGATTTATTGAAGGCGCCACAATATTTAATTTATCCGAAATGTCCTGTACAGATTTTCTTTCCTTTTGAAGTTTAAGAAAAGCGCCGCTTCTTTTTATAAGGTCTACAACACTTATATTTTCATAAATCGGACGGTAAAGCATCAGGCTGTTGGTTTTTCTATCTTCTGCTAAGAATCCCAGGCCTTTATTTATGGCATCAACAGGATTTTTTGGAGTAATATCCTTTCCATTTAAAATAAGCTTTCCGCTGTCTTTTTTATCAATGCCAAAAACCATGCTTACAAGTTCAGTCCTTCCGGAACCTACAAGCCCTCCTATGCCAAAAATCTCTCCTCTTTTCACTTTAAAAGATACATCTTTTATTACGCCTCTGCGAGAATAATTTTTGACTTCCAGTTCTCCTTCAAAAATAGCAGTACTTTTTTCTCTGGTCATTTCTGCTTTTTCTTCACCTATCATATCTGATATCAATTTTTTCTCATCAACTTCTTTAATAAAATGCGTTGCTATTTTTTTTCCATCACGAAGCACTGTTACCCTGTCGCCAAGAAGAAAAATCTCATCAAGATTATGAGATATATAAATTATACTGATTCCTTTGGAGAGAAGGTTTTTGACAGTTTTGAATAATTTATTTTCTACTTCTTCATCAAGCGCAGCAGTCGGTTCATCGAGTATAAGAACTTTTAAATTTTCAGAAAATGCTTTAGCTATAGAAATTACTTTTTTTTCAACCGGAGTCAATGTGCTTACAAGCACTGAGGGGTTTATGCTGACATCCAGTGAGGAAAATATTTCCTTTGCATCCTTAATGCATTTTCTCATGCTGAAAAAACCGGCTTTATTTTTTTTCAGGTTGCCGAGGAAAATATTTTCTGCAACTGTCATATCCTGTGCCAGAAAGTTTTCCTGGTGTATGGTCTCAATTCCAAGAGCTATTGACTTTGTGGGATTAAGCTGATTATAGTCCTCCCCGAAAACCTCGATTATTCCTCCGTCTGGTTTTATTGAACCTGCTAGAATCTCGATAAGGGTAGATTTACCAGCGCCATTTTTCCCCACAAGACAATGTACCTCGCCTTCTTTTAAATCAAAGTCAACATCGTTAAGAGCCCTTACGCCAGGGTAATTTTTTATTATTTTTTTTGTTTGTAATACCAAATTATCATGAGGTATTTCCATTATAGCTCCTAGATAATTGATAACTGAAAAATCCGAAAATAAAATAAATAATGTGAAAATTTTAATTAAGAATTAGTCCATATATTATCGTGAGTGCCGGAATGGCACTCACGATGCATAAACTGATTAATATTCCAGAACGCCGGTCTCAACAAATTTTTCTGCAACCGGAATCCATGATTCATCCACATCCCATGGAATAAGTGTCTCTTCCCAGTTTTCCCTGGTAACAGGAACGATTGGGGTAAGCTGGAGTTCCGGAACTGTACCGGTGCTTAAGTACTGAATAATGGTAGTAGCTACAAGCATAGCATGAAAACCTACCGGTTGTGAAACTGCAGCGTCAAGGTCACCGTCTTTGAAGTTCTCAACGTCAAGCGGTCCGCCATTACCAGAGATGATATATACGTCATCCAGAGAAACATCATTTGCTTTCAAAGCTTCAATAGATGCTTCTGTTGATTCCTGGTAGCCGCATACCACAGCATTAAATTCAAGGCCGCTCTGTATTATTGCGGACAGGCTGTTGAAAGTAACTTCTGTGCTGTATTCAGGGTTATACTCTGTTTGTACAATCTCATATGCGCCTGGATTTGCAGCAAGAACTTCATCCAATCCATCTATTTGCTTGGTAACAACCGGAAATCCAGCAGCAGCCTGCATATGCACTACTTTTGCTCCATTAGCATTGTCCTTTAACAGATTTCCGAATTGCCTTCCAACTTCAACCCAATCCATTTCGACATCTGCAATTTCTTTTCCTGGCCCATCTGCAACATCGGTGTTATCTATGAAAAGCGGGACATCAGCTTCGTTGCATATCTGGGCTGCAGTTTGAGCCACATCCGGGTTTGCAGTCTGTAAGCTTATTGCATCAAACCCTTTTGTAATGAAATCCCTTACGCCCTGAAGCTCGGCTTCTGCATCCCAGTATGTAAGTACCGTCTCTGAATAAATGTTGTTATATTCCATTGGCACCTTAAAGCCAACATCCCAGTAGAAGAACCATCCTTCCAGGTATGGCATTACATAGCCGACTTTTACATCTGCCCAGTCTTTGCCAGTTACTGTCTTTTCAGGCAGACCGGTCTCTTCCGCTGCTTCAGTCTCTGCTGCTTCAGTCTCTGCTGCTTCAGTCTCTGCTGCTTCAGTCTCTGCTGCAGCTGTGGTTTCTGCTGCAGCTGTGGTTTCTGCTGCTTCTTGTTTGCAACTTATCCCGGCTAAGGATAAGGATATTGCAAAAAGCACTGCCATTATCCATATTAATGTCTTTTTCATTTTTCCTCCTGTCTTTTAATGAAATTTTGCTGAAATATTTAGCAGGCTTGTTTTAAAAAAGGAATTTTAATTATTTATTTAATTTTATATTGTGCTTTTAAAACAAACCTTTGATTTTTTATTGGCATTCCCCCTTTCACCAGCAAGTATATTAAAGGACTAATTCTTATTTCC
>JAFGMJ010000106.1 GCA_016927635.1 Actinomycetota bacterium | reverse complement strand
AGAATGACATTATATGAACAGGCATACGGTTTTACATACCTGAGGATATTCGTGCAGGCATTCATGGTAATGCTATTTTTTCTATTTATTATAAATATCGTTTATATATGGGTGCCTAAATTACCTATAGTAAAATCATATTTTGTAATAGCGCTGGCTGTATATATATTACTGAATTTTGTAAACGTTGATGTAATTATTGCAAAGAATAATGTCGCGCGCTATCGCAGCACCAGACAAATAGACATTGAATATTTAAAAGAATTGTCCTTTGATGCAATGCCTGAGCTGAAAGATTTTTATGCGACAATTCAAGACTCAGAAGAAATTAAAGAAAAAAAGATAGCTGATGATATGTTTTTATATTTTACCGGAAAAAAACATGAGCTTGAAAAAATGAGAAGCTGGCAAAGTTTTAATCTATCCAGGAGTAAAGCTTTAAATAATATAGTTGTTTTTGCTGCAGAGTAATCTGGCAAGAAGGCATATTAATAAACTGCCGATTATTAACATATTTAATACTTCAAAGACAAAAGCCTTTATTTTTAATTTTTTTGTTATCAAAGCAGGCAATTACTGGTAAAATTTACTGAAAATGAATTCTTATTAATTAATCTGATTTAAAGACAGGAGGAATGTGACATGGCTATCTTTGCAAGACTTGCAGATCTTCTCAAAGCAAATATAAATGACCTTATTGACAGGGCAGAAGACCCTGAGAAGATGGTTAAACAGATAATAATTGATATGGAAGAGCAGCTTCAGGGCGCTGTCCAGGGTCTTGGCTCAGTAATGGCAAGCCAGCGCCAGATTGCTAAACATCTTGAGGGTTCAAAGGCTCAGTCAAAGCTGTGGGAAGACAGGGCAAAAGCAGCCCTTAAAGACGGAAATGAAGAACTTGCAAAACAGGCTGTCGAGAGCAAGCTGAAAGCAGACGTAAGTGTTGCCACATACGAAAAAATGAACACAGAGCTATCTGCCCAGGTTGATACAATCAGGCAGCAGGTGGATCTTTTAAAACAGAAACTAAATGAGGCAAGGACAAGGCAGTCCCTGCTTGTTGCCAGGGACAAGGTTGCAGATGCCCGCAAGGAAGTCTCAAAAGCAGTGGGAGATCTGGACAGCAGCGGCGCCTTTGCAAAAATGGACAAGATGGAGAGAAAAATAGCTGAAAAAGAAGCACAGGCCGATGCCGCATTTGAGATTTCCGGCATTGATGCTGAGCAGAAAGACCCGTTTGTTGAAATCGAGAATCAAAAAGCTGCTGATGAAGAACTGGCAAGGCTTAAGGAAGAACTGGGAAAAGAATAGTTTTTAAATTTTAATGTATTCATAAGTCAATACTGATTTATTATGTATTCAATAATAATTCATAACAGGTAAAAGGAGATTATAAATGGTTCCTTATATTATCGGAGGCTTGCTTGTCGTGCTTGGAGCGCTTCTTGCAATACTTGTTCCCATAAAAATAAAAAACAAAAACATTGAAATCAGGTTTATGAAGACAACGCCTTTTGAAGAGCTTAAAGCAATTCTTGAAGGCAACGCTGCAGCAGGCCTTGACGGATACAGGCATTATGTGGAACTTACCGGCCTTGCAGAGGCAGAAAAGCCCCTCAGGGCTCCTTTTTCTGAAAAAGAAGTTGCATATTACAGCGCGGACCTTTACCAGGTTTATGAAGAAAAGGAAACAACAAATGTCAAAAGCGGCACCAGGCAGACAGTTAAAAAAAACGAGGCGCTGATGACAAGCGATAGAAGCAGCCAGTCAATTGTAATTAAAGATAAAAATTCTTCCTCTAAAGTCTTTGTTAATATAAAACAGCCAGGCATACAGCTTGATACTCTTGAAACCTTTGATAGATTTGAACCGTTAAATAATATTGAAAAATACGGTTTTTTCAATAATCACAGGTATAATAAAATGGGAACCGGAACCCTTGGATTCAGGATGAGCGAAAGGACCATTCCTGCCGGCCAGCCTCTTTATGCGCTTGGCGAAGCAAAGCTTGAAGATGGCAAAATAGTGCTGCAGAGGCCTTCTGATAAGAAACCGTTTATAGTATCTGTAAGGGATAAAAGCGATATAGTAAGCGGCAATAAATCCGGCGCAAACGTGGCGCTTGTATTTGGCATACTCATAACGCTTGTAGGCATTTTGCTTATGATATTTTTAAACAGGTAAATGCAGTTAAAAATCTGGAAGCGCAGCACTTAAAATATAATCATATTGTTAAACTTCAGAACCGGACTGAAAGGTTGAAAGTCTTTGACTTTAGCTGATTATTCAAAAAAAATCTCACAGGAACTCTCACTTGCGCCGTGGCAGGTCCAAAACACAATAAAACTTCTTAAAGAAGAAGCAACTGTGCCTTTTATTTCGAGGTACAGAAAGGAAGCTACAGGGGAGATGGATGAAGTAGCTGTAGCTGCTGTAAGGGACCGCCTTGCAAAACTTGTAGAAATTGATAACCGCAGGGCATATATTTTAAACGAGATAAAAAGCCAGGGAAAGCTTACGGAAGAACTGGAGCAGGAGATTGAAAATGCTGAAAGCCTTACAAGGCTTGAAGACCTTTATCTTCCTTATAAACCTAAAAAAAAGACAAGGGCAGCTATCGCCAGGGAAAAGGGTCTTGAGGAGCTTGCGACCTTTTTAATGCAGCAGAGCGGGCAAAATCCTCAAATCTATGCGGAAAAATTCTTAAACGATAAAGTCTGTAATGTAGAGGAAGCGCTTCAGGGTGCAAGGGATATAATTGCAGAATGGATAAATGAAGACTCAGCCGCAAGAGACCAGATAAGAATGATATTTGGAAGCCAAGCAGTTCTGGAATCAAGAGTAATACCGGAAAAAGAAGAGCATGGAGCCAAATACAGGGACTATTTCCAGTATTGTGAACCTCTTAGACGTTGCCCCTCCCACAGGCTGCTTGCAATAAGAAGAGGGGAAAAGGAAGGATTTTTAAAGGTATCTATAAGAGTGGAAGAGCAAACTGCAATATTGGCGCTTGGAGAAATATTTTTAACCCATGATAAAGATATAAATGGAAAAAATCTGCCTGATGAAATAATAAATTCCAGGTCACATGTTAAAGCTGCAATAGCAGATTCTTTCAAAAGGCTTATATCGCCATCAATAGAAAATGAATTTGCAAAAAGCTCAAAAGAAGATGCTGACAGGGAGGCAATAAAAGTATTTGCTGCAAATCTAAGGCAGCTGCTGCTTGCGCCTTACCTTGGAGCCAAAAAGATAATAGCTCTTGACCCGGGATTTCGGACAGGCTGCAAACTTGTTGTGCTTGACAGGCAGGGGGATCTTATTTTAAATGATACTATTTATCCGAATCCTCCCCAGAATGATTTTGAAAAGTCAAAAAAAATTTTAACCGAATATGTGAAAAAATATGATGTAGAGGCAATAGCAATAGGCAACGGCACGGCAAGCAGGGAGACAAAGGAATTTGTTGAAGCCATAAACCTGGATTCTGAGTTGAATAAAGTAGTGCAGGTTTTTGTTGTAAGTGAAAATGGCGCCTCCATATACTCAGCTTCTGAAGTTGCGCGTGAAGAATTCCCTGAGCATGATGTGACCGTAAGAGGGGCAGTCTCAATAGGCAGAAGGCTTGCAGACCCGCTTGCTGAACTGGTTAAGATTGAGCCTAAGAATCTTGGAGTCGGGCAGTACCAGCACGATGTGGACCAGGCAATGTTAAAAGAAAGCCTTGACAGTGTTGTGGAGAGTTGCGTGAATATTGTTGGAGTAAACTTAAATACTGCAAGCAGGCATCTGCTCATGTATATTTCCGGGCTGGGGCCCGCCCTTGCATCCAACATTGTCAATTACAGAAGCCAAAGCGGCCCCTTTAAATCAAGGGAAGAAATACTTAAAGTTACCCGCATGGGCCAGAAAGCTTATGAGCAGTGCGCAGGATTTTTAAGAATTACAGATGGGCAAAACCCTCTTGACAATACTGCAGTGCATCCTGAAAGTTATTATATTGTTAAGCGCATTGCAGATGATTTCAAAATAAAGATAAGTGATCTGTTAAAAAACAGGGAAATGATATTAAAGATACAGCCTGAAAAATATATTGATAATAAGGCGGGCCTTCCGACAATTAAAGATATAATTAACGAGCTTTTAAAACCGGGCAGAGACCCAAGGATGCAGATCTCAGTTTTTGAATTCAATAAAGAGGTGAAAACCATTGAAGATCTGTCGCCAGGCATGGTTCTTGCAGGGATAGTCACAAATATCACAAATTTCGGGGCCTTTGTAGATATAGGGGTCAAACAGGACGGGCTGGTACATATTTCCAACATAGCAAATGAGTATGTGAAAAATCCTGCTGAGAAATTATCCCTCCACCAGGAAATCCAGGTAAAAGTGCTTGAAGTGGACCTGCAGAGAAAAAGGATACAGCTTTCTATAAAAGACGTGTGACATCAGCACTTATCACTTGCAATCATAGATTTGATATTTTCAACAATTGCATTTCTGGAAATTTCCTCATAATCAAGAAGCTGGCCAGGTTTTGCGCTTTTGGGTATTTTCCTGACCGCCAGCATTTTTGTTTTACATATTGTATCCAGCGAGCTTAAAACGGCTTCACCTATACCGCCTTCGGCAAAATGGTCTTCTACAGTTATTAAATGCCCGGTTTCTTCTGCCGCCTTATTTATTGTTTTTTTATCCAAAGGTTTGATACAGTAAAGATCAATGACCCTTATATTTATGCCCCTTGCCTTTAATATTTCATAAGCAGCAAGAGCTTCATGCAATGTGATTCCTGCAGCCACTACAGTTGCCCTGTCATTATCGCTGCGTCTTAATACCTTGCTTCCGCCAATTACAAAGTCCTCATCTGCTTTATATACAGGTTCGGTTTCTGCTCTTGTGGTCCTTATATATACCATTCCAGAATGACGGGCAGCTTCCTGAACCAGTTTGAAAGTGGAAATACCATCACAGGGGTACAGGACAACACAGTCAAGCGATGTCCTGAACATTGCAATATCTTCAAGTCCCATCTGGGATACCCCATCCTGGCCGATAGAAACACCTGCATGTGAACCGCAGAATTTTATATTTGCATTTGAATATCTGCTCATTCTTACCTGGTCAAATGCCCTTGTCAGGAAAGCTGCAAAAGAAGACGCAAAAACAATTTTATTGCGCAATGATAATCCCAATGCAAAACCCGCCATATTTTGTTCTGCAACATACATCTCAAAAAACCTCTGCGGAATCACTTTTTTAAAAATTTCTGAAAAAGTGGAGTTGCTGACTTCAGCGTCAAGTACAACTATTTCCGGAAAATCTTCAAATATAGCTGCAAGAGAAATCCCGTAAGCCATTCTTGTCGATATTTTGCCGGTTAACGCTCCAAGCTCGCCAATCATATTTTTATCAGGGACGGGAAAACCGGTTTTTTTGATTTTTATGCCAGTTGATTCACCGGGCTCTTTTACTTTGCCCCTTATGGTTTTATCTATTTCCCCCAGCTCTTTTAATGCTGCATCCATCTGGTCCCTGGAAAGCGTCTTTCCGTGCCAGCCCTGCATGTCCTCAATAAATGATATGCCCTTGCCCTTAATTGTTTTTGCAATTATCATTGCGGGTTTGTTTTTTATTTTTAAAGCCTGGCTGTATGCATTTTTTATCTCATTTAAATCATGGCCGTTGATTTCAAAAGTCTCCCAGCCAAAGGATTTAATTATGCTGCTGTACTTTTCCGTATCATGGCCATATATTGTGCTTCCCCGCTGCCCCAGGCGGTTTACGTCTATTATTCCAATAAGGTTATCAAGCCTGTAATGGGCTGCAATCTGTATAGCTTCCCACTGGGAGCCTTCTGTCATTTCACTGTCGCCTAAAAGTACAAAAGTATTGCAGGGCAGCATATCTATATATTTTGCATTCAGGGCCATCCCTGCGCCTATTGAAAGCCCATGGCCAAGCGAACCTGTTGCAGCTTCAGCATATGGAAATGCAGGAGTCGGATGTCCCTCGAGCCTGCTTCCAAATTTTCTCAATTTTAAAAGCTCCGCCTCTTCAATTGCTCCGGCAGCTGCCCACATTGCATACATCAGAGGAGCGGCATGGCCTTTAGAGAAAATAATCCTGTCATTTTGCTCATAGCCAGTATTGTCAATTTTGTATTTGAAAAACCCCCCGAATAAAAGTACAGACATCAGCTCGACTGCTGAAAGTGAAGAGGTCGGATGGCCTGAACCCGCCTCAGTTGTTGAAAGAATAATATAATATCTTAAAAGTTTTGAGATTTTTTCAATATCTTTTATTTTCATGCCTTTAAATTATATTGTTTACCCTCCTATTATTAAACCTCTTTTTAATAAGCACAGCAATACTTACTTTAATTTTAAACAAAAAAACTTTTTACAAATTCTTATTGTAATAATTACAATTGTATATAAAATTATCTGAGATATTTTATCAAACATATTTATAACAATTGTTATAAATAATAAAAAATCAGAGAAAGGAACCAAAATGAAAAAAATATTAAATCTTGTGCTGATTATTTTTATAATCACAGCACTTGCTGGCTTTTCATTTGCCTGCGGCGCACAGGAAAGCGCCGGCGAAGAATCACAGGCAGCAGAAGAACAGGCTGAAGAGACAACTGCAGCAGCTGAAGATACAACAGCAGCCGAAGAGACAAAAGACGAGACAGTTGCGCAAGCAGCCGGGGAATGCCCTGCCGCTACAAGCGTACAGCTTGAATCGACAAATGGAGCATATTCAGACAGGATGCCTATAAGTTGGGATAGCATCGGCGCACAGCAGGCATATCTGTCTCATTCGACAAATAATACCGGCCTGTTTATCTATATTGCCAACTTTGAAACAACTGAAAATTTAAAAGATGTGGCTCTATCAGAAGGCCAGGCAGTGCTTCAGTTCACAGTGACTGTTGTCGGCGAGGGTGACCCCGTTCCTGTTAGTGTGGGAACATACAATGTAAAAGAATGGGTGGATAATTATGTAAGCGCTGGAATCAGGCTTACAGGAGGGACCACTGTTTCATTATCAAATTCAAGTATTGACACTGCAGAGTTTGAGATAACATCTGTTTCCGATACGGAGATTTGCGGAAAATTCAGCATAACTGAAAAGTGGACAAAAATGTCAGGAGAATTCAAAGTGCCTGTAATGAAATAGTACGACACATTAGTTTTTTCTGCCAATAAGGCAGATCGTCTTAAAACCGGGTATTTACCAGATATTATTTTATTTGTTGATATCCGGTTTTGTGTTTTTTAAAAAATAATGCAGTTTAGAATATTTTAAAAATTTATGATAATATTACTTTTTTACTGGCAAGATTTATATATTTAATATACATGGAGGAAAACATGGGAAAAAAATGTCTTGAATGCGGAAAAGAAATAAAGGAGGAAACAGATTCCCCTTACTGCGCTAAATGCGATGAAAAGCTTGACAGGCAATTTGAAATGGTTGAGGATAATATCCTGATCTATAAAGAATTGATGCCAAATGAAATAGATATACTTAATAAATTTGAAAAAGAAGATATCATTGACCTTTATATAAGAGTTTTTGATAAATTCAAGTCAGAAGGAGACTTCACTGCAGAACAGATTACCGTGCTAAACAATATAAAGACCACTTTTGGCATAACAGACAGTGAAGCTGGAAAAGACAGGGTGGTGGAATTTAAAGAAGAGGCAAAACCAAAAACGTTTAAAAAAGATACCTGCATTGACTGCGGAAAAAAAATCAAGGAAGATTTTAATTTCTGCCCATATTGCGGCAGCAGGCTAAAGCTTTAAAATTAAACCATGCAGTTTTTAAAAATTCATAAAAGAATCCGAATAATTGTAGTTTCTGCACTTTTAATCATTTTAATGTCTACGCTCTCGCTTACAGGTTGCTGTTTTAATCTAAATTATGATTTTGCATTTAACGGGGGCGAAACTGAATCAGTCAAGCCAGCTTCAACGGCGCCTGCAGAAACTGAGACTGCTGAAACTGTTCCTGAAGAGTCAAATCCGCTTCAGGAACCTTATCTTGAGGTAGTCTCAAAACTTAAAATACCGGGCCAGGCAATTGATGTTAAAGCTTTTGGGGGATATGCATATCTTACAAATGATTTGGGGATATTATTTATAATAGATATAAGCGATAAAGCCAATCCTGAAATCACAGGCAAATGCCAGGGTATAAATGCTGCAAATATAGTCATACTTCAGGGCAAGTACGCGTATATTTCTTATACAGATTGGATAAGCGCAAAAACTGGCCAGGAGGACCAGCTCCAGGAAGGGCAGGACAGCAATTCAAACAATCCGGATGTATACAGCATATGCGGTTTTAAAATAGTAGACATAAGCGATAAAAAAAACCCGGTTGTAGTTGGGGATTATGTATCCGGAACGGATAGCGAAAAATCCGTGCAGGGCCTTTTTATCGATGGGGATTATGCTTATCTTAATGCAACGCAATATTATGATGACAGTCTTGAGAGCAGGCTTGAAATAATTGACATCAAAGACAGGACAAAGCCTTCTCTTACCGGATATTGCAATATTGAAGGGCAGCCCAATGGAATTTTTGTACAGGGCGACTTTGCTTATATCAATAATACTTATTATGATTTTACAGAGAAAGAATACACAGACAAGAGCAGTTTTTTTGCTGTGGACGTGTCTGACAGGAAAAATCCATTTGTTGCCGGCGCATGTGAAGTTCCGGCAAATTCCTGGTCAGTATATGCAAGGGGAAATTACGCCTACCTTACAAGCAGCATATATGATGCTGATATAGAAGATTACAAAGACAGCATGCTGCAGATAATTGATATTACAATACCTGATAACCTAAAAAATCTTGGCAAATGCAAAATACCCGGAGGTGCATGGGAAATCGATATCAAGGATGATTTTCTTCTTGTTTCCAATAATGAGGGCGGTGTAAGTGTAATAAATATAAGTGATGTCAATAATCCTGCAATAACAACCTCCATAAGCACAAACGGGAACTCTTATGATATAGCAGTTGACGGAAATTACGGTTATATAGCTGATGGTTTCAATGGAATATTAATATTGAGCCTGCAGAAAAAAGAACCGGGCCAGGGCACGATTGTAGACGGAGAGCAGGGAGACAACCATAGTCCTGTTGCAGAAATAGATATTTGGGGAGATGAATTGTCCGAGGGCACATTTAAAAAATCTAACCCGGTCTATTTGTCTGCCGCTGATTCCTATGATCCTGAAGGCAATGACCTGTACTATTTTTGGGAAGTAAACAACATTGATATAACAGATGAAAATGACGAATTTGTCATTGGGGATTACTTTGATGAGATTTACTTGAAATCTGAAATCAATGAAAAGGATGACCAGTTACTTTGCCTTTTTGAAAAACCCGGTAAATACCAGGTAAGCCTGACAGTTTCAGATGGCGAGCTTTCAGGTAAAAAAACTGTAAATATTGAAATAAAGGAACAGGAAATTGTCATAAACCCCATCAGGCAGCATGATTTCAGCGTAATAATAGAATGTCTAATTGTAAATAATGGCAGTGTGCCTGTAAAAAACCTTGAGTGCTATTTGCGTACCCCGCAGACATTTTATCCTTACCAGACTGTCAAAAAGATTACGGCCAGTTTACCGGTTGTAAATGAAGTTTTTGACCAGAGTTTTAATCTTTTAACACACTTTGAGCTGGGAAGTGATAAGAGTCTTTCAAAAGGCGAACAGTTAAGCGTAAGCCTTGTAAATGAAGTGACCATGTATGAATATGATTTTAAACAAATAGAATCCATGGATATTGATTATGAACCGGGTGACAGAGATTTAAAGGATTATACAGGAGAGGATCTTTTTATAGATATTGACAGTCCTATTATTACAGATGCAGTGATAAAAGCTGCAGGCAGTGAAAAAGACCCTGTTTTAAAAGCCAAAAAAATTTATAATTACATCACATCCAAGCTTTATTATGATTTCCCAAGGGCAAACGACAGGGAGTATGAATTCATGAGCGCATCTGAAATATTAAAAACCGGTAAGGGAGTCTGCGCTGACTATGCCATTCTTTACGTGGCAATGCTGCGGGCTGCAGGAATACCTTCAAGGGTTGCCGCAGGCATACCTTCTGCTCTTATAATGAAAGAAGAAAACCAGGAAATAGATATAGGCCACGCCTGGGTTGAGCTTAAGCTTCCCGGGTATGGATGGATACCTGTAGATATAACACAGGAGGAGGGATTCATGGATACTGATTTTTATATGAATCTTGCCACTGAAAAAGGTACAAGTTTTCTGTATGAAAGCATGACAATGGACTGGAGCAGTTATTATTATGACGGCTTCAAGTACAAATGGGATGGAGCAGAACCGCCTGACGTTGAACAGAAGCTTATTTATAAGGTGAGGGGTATTTCCTTTGAAGATCTTTATTCAAAATAGATGGCCAGCTTCCTTTAAATGCCCTTTTAACAAAGATGCTTAAATCATTTATAGCCTCTGCAGTGTTCCTGCTGGTTTTTTGCAGCTCTACTTCAAATACAAAGCCACCCTTGTAGCTGTTTTTGACTGCAGACATAAATCTGTCCCAGTCTATAAGTCCTTTGCCTGGAACCATATGCCTGTCATCCATGGCATACCTGTAATCCCTGTTTATATCTCCCATGTTATCATGTATGTGCATTGTGATTATTTCATCAAAACAATCATTTAAAAATATTTCAAGAGTATTTGTCAGGAAAGCATGTCCGGTATCAAGACAGATGCCAACTGTATGCTCATCACCCAGCCTCTTTCTGACTCTTGAAACAATATCCATAAGATCTTCAGGAAGGTCACCGGTAAAACTGTTAGGCATGTTTTCCAGGGCAATCCTTATGCCAAATTTTTGTGCAAATAAAGCTATTTCATATGCACTTTCGACTGAAAAACCTATTCTTGATTTCTTTTCTTTTTGGGTATTATAAAAATCACCAGGATGGACAACCATTATGCTGCCTTTAGCTTTTTTTAAAAACGCTATCCTTTCTTTTATTATATTTATGCTTTTTTCTCTTATTTTCCTGTCACTGCTTGAAATGTCCATGTATATAAAATCAGCATGAGCCGAAAACACTTTAAGGCCAAAACTGCTCAACCCGTCCAGTACCTGCTGGTTTGCATGAACCGGAAAAGAAAGTTCTACATTTTTAATGCCAGTGCTGCAGATCTCTTTAAAATCAATTCCGCCTTTAACTTTTTCATCAATGTATAGAAGAGTGCTGAGTGCAATTATCATCAATATCCTTTGACTGTTTTACTATTTTACTAAAAAAAAGATTTTTTAAATGCTGCCTTTTCTTTTCAGTTCTTCACTGAATCTTGACGATAAAGTGCGGTGAATAAGAAAAATAAACGGCAGCCCCATATTTGTTTCAATTAATGAATTGACTATAAGAGGCATTATAGCGGTTGCACGTATACCGGTAACAAGAAGCACGGCTTCCCATGAAAACTGTACAAGTATTCCTATAGCAAGTATCCATAATATATTGAATTTCTTATCCTTTTTTTCCCTGTTTTTTAAATTATATATTATAAGGATTGCATAACCTGCAAACATAAGTAGCGCCATCACTCCATGGTATGAGGCTGTGCCCCTCTGTATTGATATCAAAGGAAAGCCTGCACCAAAATTCTGGCTTAAAAGCGCTGTTGCAAACCAGGCGGAAATTATCAATACAGACCATTCAAGCGCATGGCCGTCCCTGTCAAGCCATAGCCATATCCAGGCAAAATTGGTAAAGCCATAACTGGCGCTGAGCCAAAAAAGAAGTGCCGCAGTATTTGCCCCTTCGACAGTTCTTGTGCCCAGTGCAAGATAAAAAATGCCATAATCCACAATAAAGTATATTATGGCACCCACAGCGCCTGCAATTGCTGCCATGTACTTTTTTGCAAATATAAGTATTATAAGCAATATGATAAGCCAGGCTATGTCTATATAAATATAGAGCAGGTTAAAAATTCTTGCAGGTATTACTTCCATGCCAGCCTTTCCAGGGCTTTGCCGCTTATTTTGAATATATCCCATTCATCTTTGGGTTCAGCCCCAAGTCTTTTATAAAAATCAATAGACGGTTTGTTCCATTTAAGTACAGTCCATTCGATGCGGTTGCATCCATTTTCAATTGCATGCTTTGCAAGAAATGCAAACATTTTTTTACCAATACCCCTGTTTCGCATGTCTTGTTTTACAAACATATCCTCTACATATATTCCGCATTTTCCCTCAAAAGTTGAAATATTGTAGAAAAAAAGTGCAAATCCAGCTGCATTTTTTTCATATTCAGCAATTATGGCCCGGCCTATCTTTCTTTTAAAAACAATGTCGCGAATATCTTCCCTGGTTGCTTTAACGCTTTCAAGGCGTTTCTCATACAGAGCAAGCTCTTTTATAAAATCTAAAAGCAGGCCACAGTCTTTTTTGCGTGCAAGCCTTATATTTATATTTTCATATGCCATTTAAAATTCCCCACAACTGAAACTGGAGAAAAGTTTTATATTTAATAATGGTTAACGCAATAGTTTAACTTTTTTATTTCAGCCAATGCCACATTCCTGCCATTAAAACCTTGCCATTTGAAGCTCGCTTATACCTTAAAAGATAATTCATCACAAATATTACGCTATTATACAAAAACATGTGCCAATATTAAACATTCAGCCAGGAAAAAACATAATTTAATTTCTGCAGCGAAGGATTTTATTCAGACAATAACCCGCCATAGTTGTAGGATTACTTGCAGAAAATATAAAATTTTTTTAACTGCTTGATGGAGTTTTAAATGAATAATGCAGATAGTCCCATGGATAAAGCATACCGGTAAATGCTTATGAAGCTGTTGGGGATGCTTAATAACAGCAGGCCCACTGTGATTTTAGTTAAGAAGAAACAGGCTTGCAATCATGACTATAATGCCTGCAAGAAAACTTAGAATTGGAAGATGGCTGTACCCGTAAGATATGGACACCGGAACCAGTTCATCTATAGATATAAAAGTCATAATACCTGAAATTGCTGCAAGTATATATCCAAGGACGGCTGCATTTAAGAAAGGGAGTAAAAAAAGTGCAGTGGCAATTGCTCCTACAGGTTCTGCAACGCCTGAAAGAAATGAGTATAAAAAAGCTTTTTTTCTGCTGCCTGTTGCTTTATATATGGGTGAAGATACCGCAATACCTTCAGGAATATTATGAATAGCTACTGCAACAGCAATTGCTATTCCTATTTTTTCGTCTGAAAGAAAGCTGTAAAAAGTGGCCATGCCCTCTGGTAGGTTATGAATACCTATACCAAGCGCTACAAAAATACCGGTACGAAGCAGCTTCTGGTTTGTATTTTCTGTTATTCTTTCTGTCTGGCCGATATATTCATGCGGAATAAAAAAATCTATTGCAAAGATAAATATAAAACCTCCAACAAAGGCAAGGGACGCTTTTAAAAATCCTATTTCTTCAAATGAGGATGGCAGCATCTCAAAAAAAGATATGCCTATCATAATGCCTGCAGTAAATCCCAGCACTGAGCACATAAATTTGGGTGATTCCTTTTTTACCATAAGGCCTAAAAGGCTGCCTATTGTTGTGGCAAGCCCTGCAATTGCTGTGACCAGCAAAGCTCTTAATGCAACTGAATCAAACATTATTTTAAAAAAAATAATTTATAAAACTTATCAGTATAAATAAACTTCCACCGGATTGTGGTACAATATTTTTTCTGCAAATTTAACTGCTTCGTCAAAACTGAAATAATTTTCAGTTATTTTTTTATAAAGAACGTCAGATATTATTTTCCTTGCCTTTTTCTGGGAACCGTAAGTGCACTCGACTATAAAGTTATCCCCGCCAAAAGCAAATATTTTATTTGAAGGAATTGTTTCAATTGCAAGGTTTAAAATCTCTCCATACAAAGCAAAAGACACCTGTTGTATCCAGCAGAAGTCAAAATATACGTTTGGAAACTGTTTCGCTATAGTGATGAGTTCTGAAGAATATGGAAAACCTGCATGGAAAATGTCAAACCTGCATTTTTTGTATTTCAAAAAAAGATTAATAAGAAAACAGGGATTCGTGTTTGAGACATCGCCCCTGTTTCCGTTTAAAAGACCGGTATGTATCTGCACCGGCCAGCTTTTCTCTATTGCTTTTTTTATTAAATAATGTACTAGATAATCCTGCAGAGGTTTGAGTTCATCCTTTGAAAGGAAATCTATTTTTTCAAAAAATCCGTAATCCTTCAGCTTGAATAATTTTGTAAAAACTGCATCTGCATCAGAAAAGCTGGTTTCATCAAACCTTATTGTCCGGAAATATGCTATTACTATTTTTAAAACTTTATAGCCCTGGTCTGCGCTTTCCTCCACAATTGAATCTATTAAGTCAAGATAGTCCTTTAAACAGTAAATATTTACGCCATATTTTTCCTCAAATTTAAAAATATCTTCCATACAGCAAACGGATATAATATCTTCAAAGTTCTTGACTGCAATTGAATCTTTCCTGTTTAAAGGTTTTTGATTATTTATGCCCGGCATGTTTTCAATAAAATTAACCATAAATTTAATATTTGATCCTTCATTCAGAACATAGTCATACCAGTTCATGGATTTAGTATTTTCAAGCTTGCCGGATAACTGCTCATATGTTGTCTCATTTATGTCATCAATGCCAAACAAATCCTTTACAGCCTCAAGTATTGTTTTAGTGTAAGAGGTGTTTTTTATATTTTCCAGATGCCTGGAAAATATTTTCCATCTTTTTTCAATACTGATTTCCCGGTCAAAAAGCATACTGTACTCGTTTTCCTGCATTCCTGAAGAAACCAGGTCCGATGCCGCATAATGGCTGAACAAATAAAACACATCCAGTTCATTTTGCCTTCTCTCTTCTTCATGCATAAGATGTTCATGTGTGTCAAAAATTGGTAAAGAAGATACTGCTTCTTTTATCTCATCGAATAACTTTTTATCTTTCATGGCAATACCTTTCCATTAATTCAAATATTAAAAAATACATAAGAATATTATAATCCATTTAATAAAAAGATTTTATCAGTTAATGTTGAAAAATTAGAAATTTTCATGAAGCAAGCCTTCAGTAGTAATCATGACCTGTGCGCGGTCCCAGAATATTTCCTGCAGGCCTGCGATATCAAAATTGCTATAGTAAAGCAGTTCCGATAGCATCAGGGCTCTTTGTCGGTAAGACGGAGCAACAGGCAAAAAGGGTATTAACATTGCATTCTGGCTAAGCACCGCAAATTTTTCAGGGTAATGATTATCAAAATAAAATGAATTTCCGATGGTATCGGCGCCGCAGCTGAAGGCAATAAAAAATAAGGAAAGCATGACTAATATTATTAAAATATGCAGCACAAAATTTTTCATTTTCATATACAGTATTTTATCATAAAGAAGTAATGAATAGCTTTCCGT
>JAFGMJ010000010.1 GCA_016927635.1 Actinomycetota bacterium | reverse complement strand
GCAGGATGGAGCCAGACCCTTTTAAAAATAAAAAAAGTTAAAGGCAAATTCATTACCGAACATATTTGTGATGTCGCATTTGTTCCCCTTACAAGAGAAAGAGGACAGTGACTTAGCTGATATATTTATTTTTTAAAATAATTAATGTCTTATAATATTTTTATCAAGAATAAGCATTAAAAAATTAAACTGATTATATGAAAACAGGTACAGTTAATCTTCCTCTTCACGGCGGCAAAGCTCCAGCATGGCTGTTTTCAAGAATGTCAAAGCTGTCACGCCAGATACTTCTGCTGATGTCTTCCGAATACGGGCCTGAAGGTATTTTATCCAGGATATCAGACCCTCACTGGTTCCAGGCGCTTGGATGTGTGCTTGGCTTTGACTGGCATTCAAGCGGCGTTACCACAACAGTCTGCGGTGCGCTTAAAGAAGCTTCCAAAGGCATTGAAAGGCATACGGGCCTTTATGTAGCAGGCGGAAAAGGCGGCACAAGCAGAAAGACCCCCGCTGAGATAGAAGCCGTACAGGAAAAAACAGGCAACGACCTTTCATTTCTTGTATACAGCAGCCGCATGTCTGCAAAAGTTGACAATAATGCCCTTCAGGACGGTTACCAGCTTTATCATCACAGTTTCTTTTTTACTCCAGACGGCAAATACTGGGCAGTTGTACAGCAGGGAATGAATGAAATAAACAGGATGGCCAGGCGATACCACTGGTACAGTGCAAAAGTTACAGATTTTGTCTGCGAACCTCACGCTGCAGTCTGCTGCGATGAAAAAACATATGCAGTAAACCTAATCGACAAAAAAAGCGAAACTGCGCGTAAAACAATTACAGGACTTGCAGCCCAAAAGCCCTCTCTGACAATTAAAGATTTTGACAAAGTATCTGATTTTATGCAAAAGCATGCTGCCGGCCCTGCCTCTGGCAGCATTATATATCCTGCCAGGCATCATATATATACAAGCGACATCAATAAAAAAAGATTTGAAAAAATACTTATTTCCACATATGAAAAAAAACCAAAAAATTTTGAAAGATTTCTTGGAACAGTCGGGGTCGGTCCAAAAACTGTCAGGGCTCTTGCAATGATATCAGAACTTATATACGGGGTAAAATACAGCATTGACGACCCTGCAAGGTTCAGCTTTGCACACGGGGGAAAAGACGGCATACCATACCCTGTAGACAAAAAAAACTATGACGGCTCCATTGAAATACTTAAAAAAGCTCTCAGTTGCTGTGGAATTGACAGGGAAGAAAAAATCAAGGCGCTCAAACGCCTTGCTGATTTTTATAAATAAAAATTGCCTGCAGGAGCAAAACCCTGCAGGCAAAAACTTATCCACGGTCTTTAAATGTTAAAAAAATTTATTTTTGTACCGCCTTAACAAACTCTTTAGCTGCAGATGAGGCATCAGGCGCATATATCTCAATGCCGTACATATCGGCAAAATGCTGGGTTACCGGCGCGCCGCCGACTGCAAGGACGACTTTTTTCCTTAAGCCGGCTTCTTCTATGGCTTTTATATGCTCAGGAATATTTGCAAGGGTGGTTGTAAGCAGGCCAGAGAATGCGACTATGTCAGGATTGTATTCCTTAATGGCGTTTACAAAACCCTGGTAATCAACGTCAATGCCAAGGTCTATAACTTTAAAACCCTGTCCTTCTGCCATTGTTATTACAAGGTTTTTCCCTATATCATGCAAATCGCCTTTTACTGTCCCTATTATAAGTGTTCCCTTTTCTGAAATATGCTCAGAACCTTTAAGAAGCGGTTTAATATACTCCATTGCAGTCTTCATTGCTTTTGCGGCAAGAAGCATATCAGGCATATAAAGTTCACCCGAACCGAATTTATCCCCGACTTCGACCATAGCAGCAGAGAGGGACTTATTTATTATATCATCAAGGGAATTACCCTCTTTTATTGCTGTCTTTACCAAATCCTGAATGTCTTTGTAGTCTCCAGCAACCACTGCATCGTATATTTGTTTCATTGATGACATTTATAATCTCCTTTTCTTTTTTTATACTTTTACATTCTTATCAGTACTGGCCATATTTATGTATAGCATTTATATATGCAATGACATTTTCATGAGGTATGTAATTTACAACTGAATGAGATACTGTTGCAACATAGCCATAACCTGGTTTTAAAACATCCATATGAGCTTTTACATCAGCATCCACTTCTTCCGGAGTCCCTTTTGATAGCGGAAATTCTATATCCACATTGCCTGAAAGGCAAAGCCTGTCTCCGTATTTTTTCTTGTACTGCCTGTAGTCAATACCATACGGGTCCATGGGATTCAAACAATCAAGTCCTATATCTATCAGGTCCTCGACAATATCGTCTATTTTGCCGTCTGAATGAAACATTACCGGTATTCCCGCATTTAATGCAGGCTCAAAAATCCTTGCCATTCTTTTAATCCACATATCCTTAAATATTTTCGGGGGGATAAAAAGCCCGGTTTTAAATGCCACATCATCTGCCGGGAATAAAAAGTCCACACCGGATTCTACAAGAGCTTTTGAAAGGTTTACAAAATGCTCACATGATACCTCCAGCATATCCTCCACAAGGTCCCTGTCTTCATAGACCATCATCATAAAATCATTCATTCCAACTACAAATTCATACAGCGTCTGTATAAGGCAGCCGAAAAGAGCGGTAACGCCGATTTTTGAATTTCTTTTTGCCACGGCATCTTTGTACTCTTTTACATATCCCACAGTGCTTTTGATGCTGTTTTCAGAGTCCAGCACAAGTGCTTCAAAATCCTTTCTTGTCTTTACATCCCTTTTATATGCGGGCACAAGCTCACCGTTTTCATTATGCCTTTTAAATGGAGTCCAGAGACCTCCATCAAACATAAGCATATCCTGGCCTATGATGTTGCAGAAGTCTATGTAATCATCAGGATACATGGGCCTTCCCTGTTCAGCATCGGCGCCCTTTGCAGGGTCTCCGCCATAGGCAAGAGTATTGCCGGCGTATCTTCCAAGGAATTTTTCCACATGCTGGTCCTCGTAAAGGACTTCAAAATTTGGCACCCTGTCCACAGGTTTTCTTTTTAAAGCAGCAAGCAATCGCTCCTTATCAGGTTCACCTTTAAAAGGCTCTATTGTTTTTGTGTTTATCATCTCTCTAAAACCTCCCTAACTAATAGCCAAAGGACTGGCTTATATGAAAAACTTAATTTATTATATGCAATTTATAGCAGTTATGCAATAAAATATATATATTTCTGCAACTATTTCCGCAGGGCAAATTTAAATGATTAAAACCCTGCCGGATCAGTCAAGGTGAAATACCTCTTCAAGCATTTCAGTTTCAGGCCCCAGTATGCTGCTGTCTTCTTTTATAAAGAATTTAT
>JAFGMJ010000105.1 GCA_016927635.1 Actinomycetota bacterium | reverse complement strand
TATATTTTTCGTAATCTTCGCCACATCACTTGTAATTTCTTTTAAATCTACCATTGTCCTTCCGCACGTTGGGCATGATATTATTTCTATGCCATATTTTCTGAGGCCAAGGCTGGAAAGTATAGCATATGCAGCCTTAACTTCATTTACAGATGCATCTGTAAGAGAAACTCTTATTGTATCTCCTATTCCTTCAGAAAGTAAAACGCCCATGCCAACTGCAGATTTTATTATTCCAGTAAATTGCAGCCCAGCCTCTGTTATTCCAAGATGCAGAGGATAATCAGTTTTTGAGGAGATAATTCTGTATACAGATATAGTATCAAGCACAGAAGATACCTTTGCTGAAATCTTAAAGTTGAAAAATTTTAGTTTTTCAAAAAAATCGGCAATTTCAAGAGCGCTCTGCACCATTGCATTTATTCTGTTGCCTGAGTTAAGTTTAAGCATTTTTTTATCAATAGAGCCAAAATTAACACCTATCCTGATTGCTGCATTTTTTTCTTTTGCTTTTTTTACGATTTTTTCAAGCCTGTCAAGACCCCCCATATTGCCCGGGTTTACCCTTACGCAGTCTGCCCCGCACTCCAGCGCTTTAACTGCAAGGTCGGTATCAAAATGAATATCAGCAATAACAGGCACATTGTATGTTTTTTCAGCTAAAAGGGTTTTAAAAACATCAAGCGCGGGCATATCAGGTATGGCCTGCCTTATTATCTCACAGCCATTTTCTTCAAGCTCTTTTATTTCTGCCCTGATGGAGGCTATATCGTCTGACCTGCTTTTCAGCATTGATTGCACTATTACAGGATTACCTGCTCCAATTCTTATTTTTCCAACAGTTATTTCAGAAGTTATTTTTCTTTTTATCTGCAATTAAAAACCCCTCACATCTGCTGAAGATTTATAGGGCTTATTATGTCAAATATCAGGCCTACGGCAAGCAGCGATATGACTATTACCATTCCAAATGTGTTATATATCGCAACTGCTTTTCTTGGAACCGGACGCCTCATTATCGCCTCCAGGGTTATAATAACAATATGACCCCCATCAACCGGCAGTATTGGTAAAAAATTTCCAAAAGCAAGCAATATTGAAACCATTGCCACAAAAAGTATGAAATTCTGGAAACCCATTTCAGCAGACTGCTGGAAAATGCTTATAACACCAATTGGTGAAGCCGGCCTGGCCTGTTCAAAAGGTATTTGGCCGCTAAAAAGCTTGCCAAACAGTTTTATATACGTCACGGTAAGCTCCCAGAACATTTTAAAACTTTCCCCTATGGTCTGGAAAAAACCCAATTTTATTTTTTCAAGTTTGGGGCTGACACCCAGGAAACCATTCCCCTCTACATTTTCAAGCACTGCATTTATTTTAAGCGTGTCATTATTTCTGACAATCTCAAAAATGACCTCTTCTTCAGGATATGCCCTCACGTTTTCTGAAAAATCATCCCATGTTTTAACAGAAATACCATTTATGGAAATTATCCTGTCACCCTGCATGAAGCCATAGGTCTGGGCAGGAGATTCGGGTTGTATATAGTCAATTACATTTGTTGCACTGTAAACACCCATTGAAAGAAAAATTATTATGAGTACTATTGCAAATATAATATTGAATATACCTCCTCCGGCTATAACAAGCAGCTTTTTATAATAGGGCTTATTATAAAAAGCTTTGTCTTTTTGCTCCTCTGCTATATTCTCGCTTCTTTCCATGCCGAGTATTTTATTATACCCTCCGAGCGGTATCGCACTCAGCCCGTAAAGCGTGCCGGTTTTTCTTGATTTGAATTTTAATATCTTTGGACCAAAGCCTATGAAAAATTCAAGGACATGCATTTTGCTTAATTTTGCAAAAATAAAATGCCCGAACTCATGAACAAGTATGATAAGTGAGAAACCCACTATTGCTAAAATGTATTGTAATGCCACCATTTGATTATAGCTTTAATTAAAGTTTTCCAAACCTTCTCTGCCTTTGCTGGTAGTCCTTTATTGCAAGAAGAAAGTGCTTCCGTCCAAAATCAGGCCAAAGGACTTTAGTAAAATATAGTTCAGTATATGCTATCTGCCATAAAAGGAAGTTGCTTAACCTGTATTCACCGCTTGTTCTTATAAGAAGATCAGGATATGGGATCCCTGCTGTAAGAAGATAATCTTCAAATATATTGTGGTCTGACTTTTCTAAATCTATCAGGCCTTCCCTGTAAAGAAATGCCATCTTTTTTGCAGCCTGGAATATTTCCTGCCGTGACCCGTAACTGAACGCAATATTGAAAACCAGTGTTTTATTATGCTTTGTTTTTTCTTCTGCATTTTCAAAAACAGCTAGTATGTCTGAAGGTATAAGCTCCCGTAGACCAATTAAGTTTAATTTAACATCATTTCTTATAAGACCTTCAAGTTCCCTGCCAAGCACTTCTACAAAAAGTTTCATTAGCTCCAGGACTTCCTGGCGGGGCCTTTGCCAGTTCTCGTTTGAAAAAGCATATGCTGTCAGATATTTTATCCCAAGATCTTTGCATGTAATCACAGTTTCCCTTAAGGTTTCTGCACCCTTTTTATGTCCGAATATCCTCGGAAGCTTCTTTGATGTCGCCCATCTTCCGTTACCGTCCATAATTACAGCGACATGTTTTGGTATTCCATATTTCTTCAGTTCTTCTATAGAAGGATTCTTGCAAGACTTAAAAAAAGATGTGGATATTAACAAAATAATATGCCTACACTTCCATGATTTCTTTCTCTTTTAAAGCAAGGGATTCATTGATTTTTTCGATATATTTATCAGTTAATTCCTGGGTCTTCTTATGGTATTCCTCAAGGTCATCTTTAGTTATTTCCTTTGAGTTTTCAAGTTTCTTTAGTTCTTCATTACTGTCTCTTCTGATATTTCTAATAGATACCCTGCCGTCTTCTGCTAATTTTTTAACAAGTTTTACGAGCTCATGCCTTCGTTCCTCGTTTAATTGAGGTATTGAAAGTCTTATTACCTTACCGTCATTGCCAGGATTTAAACCAAGGTCTGAAGAAAGTATTTGTTTTTCAATTTCTTTAATAAACTTAGTCTCGTAAGGAGATACAACTATTGTCCTTGGCTCAGGAGTGCTGATATTTGCAATATGCTTTAATTGTGTCTTTGTGCCATAATAATCGATATATATCCTGTCCAGAAGTGTTGCAGATGCCCTCCCTGACCTTATTGTATTAAACTCGTGCTGGGTACTTTCAATTGCAACTTTCATTCTTTTTTCACATTCAAGTAAAAGCTGATCTTTAATTATAATCACCCCTTCTTAACCAATGTGCCAATTTTTTTCCCGAGTACCACGTCCTTTATATTGCCGGGTTTTGTAATATCAAAAACTACAATCGGAAGGTTGTTTTCCCTGCAAAGAGATGTGGCCGTGGCATCAAGTATTCTTAAATCCTTCTCAAGAACTTCAGAAAATGTAAGTTCATCATACTTTTTAGCATCAGGATTTTTTTTGGGATCAGTGTCATAAACTCCATCTACTTTGGTTGCTTTAAGCAATATTTCTGCATTTATTTCAAGAGCCCTGAGTGCAGCAGCAGTGTCTGTGGAGAAATACGGGTTACCTGTTCCTCCTGCAAAAATCACTACCCTGTTTTTTTCCAGGTGGCGTATTGCTCTTCTTCTTATAAAAGGCTCAGCGATTTCCTGCATATTGATGGCAGATTGCACTCTTGTAATAATTTCTTTTTTTTCAAGAGCATCCTGTAGGCCCATTGCATTCATTACTGTTGCAAGCATACCAATATGGTCTGCAGTTGTCCTGTCCATGCCATTGGCACTTGCAGATGCCCCACGCCAGAAATTTCCGCCTCCAATAACAATTGCAATTTTAACCCCGAGCTTATGCACATCTTTTACCTGGTTTGCGATATTATCCATCACTTCAGTATCTATACCATAATCAGATTTGCCTATAAGCGCCTCGCCGCTGATTTTTAAAAGTATAGTCTTATATTTAGGACCGCACATTTATTCCTCTCTGCTTGTTTCGCCAAGAACCCATCTTGCAAATCTTTTAACCACCATATTTTCACCCATAAGTGCTATGTTTTCATTTAAAAGGTCTTTAACTTTTATATCATTATTTTTAACGTAAAGCTGCTCCAAGAGACACGTTTCCTGATAGAATTTTGCAAGTTTTCCTTCTGCAATCTTTTCGACTACATTTTCAGGTTTACCTTCATTTAAAGCCTGTTTTTTATAAATTTCTTTTTCTTTATTTACAATATCTTCAGGAACATCATCACTTGAAACATATAAAGGTGCAGCTGCAGCAATATGCAATGCTATATTATGGGAAAGAGCTTTAAATACTTCATTTTTCGCTACAAAATCTGTTTCACAATTTATTTCAAGCATTACACCTATTTTTGAACCGAGGTGAATATAAGTGTCTATTATACCCTCTTTTGTAGGCCTTGAAGCTTTTTTTGCAGCCTTGTCAAGTCCTTTCTCTCTTAAATATTCTCCCGCTTTTTCAAAATCGCCCTTGCATTCAAGAAGGGCTTTTTTGCAGTCCATCATGCCAACACCGGTTTTTTCTCTTAATTTTTTAACTAATTCTGCTGTTATTTCCATAAATCCCCCTATTTATAAGCTCATTTAAAACCATTATTGACAAAATGAGCCATTCTTTTAATAAATATTACTTAAAAGTTAAAATACTTAATTAATCATAATATAAATTTTATAAATTTATTATCAGATGTCTTGTTCATCTATATTTTCTGAATCAGTATCTTCATCATCAGGCTGGTAATCGGACTCAATAGCATCCATTATTTCTGCTTCGGCTTTGCTTGCAGGCTTATCAGGCTGCTTAGCTTCAGTTCCCGTAAATTTCCCGCTTTCAGCTCTGCCTCTTTTTACAGCTTCACAAATTATACTTGTAATAAGACCGCATGATCTTATTGCGTCATCGTTTCCCGGTATGACATAATCTATCTTATCAGGATCACAATTTGTATCGACTATAGCAACTACCGGTATACCTATTTTTTTAGCTTCCGCAATAGCTATTGCTTCCTTATGCGGGTCTATTACAAACATAAGGTCAGGCAGTTTTTTCATATCTCTTATGCCACCCATATTATACAGCAGTTTTTCATACTCTTTTTTTATCTGCAGCACTTCAGTTTTTGGTAACATTTCAAAAGTCCCTGACTTTTCCATTTCTTCTATCTGCTCTATTCTTCTTGTCCTTGAGCTTATTGTCTTAAAGTTTGTAAGAGTACCTCCAAGCCATCTGTTCCTGACATAAGGCATTTCACACTCTTTTGCAGAATTTTCTATTATATCCTGGATCTGCTTTTTTGTACCTACGAAAAGCACTGTTCCACTATCTGCAGCAATACTTTTAACATAATCAAAAGCTTCTAATAAAAGTTGAAGTGTTTGCTGAAGATCGATAATATATATGCCGTTTTTCTCTGCATATATATATCTTTTCATTTTGGGGTTCCATCTTCTTGTCTGATGGCCGAAATGAACTCCTACTTCAAGG
>JAFGMJ010000104.1 GCA_016927635.1 Actinomycetota bacterium | reverse complement strand
TTTGTTTTTAAAATCTTTTTTGGGCCCGGTTGATTTATTGCTGCTGCTGGCATCTGCAAGATAATTTTTATGTGCGCGGCCGGCGGTGTAAAACAGGTTTACAACAGATACAAGGACGAGCCAGTCGGCCCCGATTTCAAGTATATTTTTTAAAGCTTCCATATCATGATTATTGTGCGTATTGCCCAGTCCCACAACTATATGCGGAGCTGTTTTAAGCCCGGACTCTTTAAGATTGATAAGCGAATTAAAGTAATGTTGTGGCTTAAATCCTTTCAGGTTGTATACATTCTCTATGGCATCTGAGCTTCCTGTGACATTTAATAGGACCCCGTCGCATCCTGTTTTTGCCAGGCTATGGGCCATTTGCCGGCTGACAAATCCCGCATGGATCAGGACTTTAAGATCCGGGAAATGATCTTTGACAGCTTTAATCTGCTTATATCGCCCCTCCATCTCAAGCACACCCATGTCATTAAAGCCGCCGCTTATAAGGACACCTTCAAGACCATTGGCAGATTCATTTTCAATGATTTTATACAAATCAACACCATCTGCGCTTGCCATGCTTTCTAAAAGCTTTCCCCTGCAATGTGTGCACATAAGGCTGCATCTGTTTCCGGTAAGGCTGATATTTAAAAAGCTTTTTGGCCTGTTTTTATAAAAAGAGCTTATATAGACTTTGGATCCCGGAACTGCAAAGACGATTTTTTTTGAAGCAATTATTCTCTTGCTGTTTTTATCCATTTTTATTTATGTAAAAATCACTGGCTGGAGCAGCAATTCCTTTATCTGATTCCTTATCTTGGATTTTTGTTCTTCATCAGGCAAATGCGGGTAATTCCTGATAACTTCTGAAGGGCGCTCATTTGCAAAAGGCCTGTTGCAGGCAGCAAGATTGCTGTTTCTGCAGGGACAGCCTGATGTCATAAAGGCTGCTCCATCTGATAAAAGAAAGCTTATATCACCGTTAAAACTGCAAAGTTGCCCATTTTCATTAAATATAAACCCCTCAATCCCCCAATTCATCTCATTTATTAGATATCTTGCAATCTGTATTTTGCGGTAACTTAATAGAGGGGGCGGGGGGTTTTCTGCAAGGAGCGTATTTGCCTCAGGATAAAATGAAAAAAGGTGTGTCTTTGCCCCCATAGAGTAGGCCCTGTATATGGTTTGCACCATTTCTTCTTCGGTTTCCCCAAGACCGCAAATCAAATGTATGCCTGCCATATATTTACCAAAAACATCAATTGACCACTTAAGGACTTCCCAGTATTTATCCCATTTATGCGGCCCATTTACTCCCTTTGCCCTGTATTTATTAAAAACCCGCTCTGTTGCGCCGTCTATAGCGACCCCTATCATTTCAGCCCCTGATTTTTTAAACTGCTCGATGTATTCTTTTCTCTTAAGAACTGTTGGAGCAATTAGAAGGCTTATGGGGAGGCCGGATCTGCTCTTTATCTTTTCAGTAAGATAAACAGTATCATCAAATGCCCTGCCATGCGTTACCATAGATATGCAAATCCTTTCAAAAGAGGC
Source organism: Actinomycetota bacterium (assembly GCA_016927635.1). GTDB lineage: Bacteria > Actinomycetota > Humimicrobiia > Humimicrobiales > Humimicrobiaceae > VGAZ01. Next base: position 1,120 of record JAFGMJ010000104.1, on the reverse strand, counting down.
GGTGTCTTGAAGCCTTTGCAGTATTTCATCAATATGGCAGGTGGGCCATTTTACCCTTATGAATGTTTTTTTTGAAGGCCCAGAAGTAATTTTGCGCTGCGTTACGCCGCAATAGGCGCACCTTCCTGCACATCCTTCTTCATATGTAAGAAGAATATTAAGGCCTGTCAAATGCACGCCTTTACTGAAGCTGCCGTTTTCAATCCCCAGTGATATTGCTGCTGCAAGACTTGTCCTGACATATTCAGGACTGTTATATTTTTCCATAATGGTATAATAATATACCTTAATGATTTATAATTTTAAAGCCCAGCCGGCGGGTTTTGCGGCTTAAATAAAATATTTAAATTTAAAAAAATAATAATATCTTCAGATGAGTAAAAGCAAAAAAAAAGTCAGGGTGCTGGACACAGGCCATTTGAGCGCAGCTGAAAATATGGCCCTTGACGCAGCAATTCTTCAGGCAAGGGATGAAAATCTTGTTCCTGATACAATAAGGTTTTTAAGTTTTAGGCCTCACTGCGCCCTTATAGGCAGCTTCCAGAATGCAGAGAGAGAGCTCAGGGTAAATTACTGCATTGAAAGTTCTATTGAAATAAACCGGCGCATCACTGGAGGAGGTGCGCTTTACTGGAATGAAAGCGATATTGGTTGGGAATATTTTGGAGCCAGGGAAAGCTTTAGTTGCGGCCCAGGTTACGATTCTTATTATGAACTGTTTTGCAGCGCTGCAGCTGCAGGCATAAACAAATTCAATATCAGATCTGCTTTCAGGCCAAGAAATGACATAGAGGTATCAGGAAGAAAGATCTCAGGCTCGGGCGGCACCTCATTAAAAAACGCCTTTATGTTCCAGGGTACTTTGCTTGTGGATCTGGATATAGATATAATGCTAAGGGCATTGAGGGTGCCGACGGAAAAGCTTAAGTATAGTGAAGTCAATTCACTGAAAGACAGGATAACATGGCTTGCCCGTGAGGCAGGCTACTTACCCGGAAGAGAGCAGATAATAAAGAATCTGGCTGAAGGCTTTGAAGAATACCTTGATGTAAGCCCATATTACGGCGAGCTTTCTGATCAGGAGAAAAAGCTGTTTAATAAAAATCTAAAGTATTTTAAA
>JAFGMJ010000103.1 GCA_016927635.1 Actinomycetota bacterium | reverse complement strand
TTCCTTTACAGGCGCAGTGATTATGAAATAGGAAATGACAAAAAACAGAAGCTTAAGAATTTGCTTGATAATAAAATACCTGATGCTTTAAAATCAGGCGGTGCAACGCAGCCTTTAAAACTTGACGGATATAAGTATTTTTTTGAAGATAAGAGCTGGATAATGATAAGACCTTCAGGCACTGAAAATGTTGTAAGGATATATGCTGAGAGCGACACTTCAAAAAAACTGGACTATCTTCATGAACTTGGCAAAAAAGTAATTGAAGCCTGTTAGATATCAGGCAAAACAGGCATTTATTTTATTTTAAAAGAAAGGAAGAAATGGAAGTCCTTGATGATCTTGAAAAAATACGCAGGCTCGACAAACAGGATATGCTTGGTGTCGAGGAAAATTTTTATAACCAGTTAAATCATGCTAAAGACATTGCCCGCTCTGCAAAAATAAGCAGCCTTGAAGGCAGGTCGTTTGCAGGTATAGCGGTGCTAGGCATGGGCGGCAGCGGATTTTCAGGCGATATAATAAAAAGCCTTATACTGGACAGGGCAGATATGCCTGTTGAGGTAGTAAAAAGCTACGATCTGCCTTTTTTTGTAAAAGAAGGCTGGCTTGTGATTGCAGTAAGCTATTCCGGAAATACTGAGGAGACAATAAATGCCCTGAAGCAGGCTCTTTTAAGAAAATGCGAGCTACTTGCAGTTTCAGCAGGCGGGGCCATTAAAGAAATTGCAGAAAAAAACAGTAAATGCCATGTGGCGCTGCCTGGAGGCTATCAGCCAAGAGGCGCTTCAGGATATCTTTTTTTCACCACGCTTTTGCTTCTAGACCGTCTTAAAATAATAAGTATTGCCGGGGATGATATTGAAGAGGCGCTAAACCTTATAAAGATAAAAACTTCTATTTATAACAGGCAGGCTCCTGCAGAAAGCAATCCTGCAAAAAAGCTTGCTGTGCAGATTTATGACAGGCTTCCGGTCATATACGGGGTCAGCGGCTATCTTTCGGCAGTTGCTTACAGGTGGAAATGTGAAATAAATGAGAATGCAAAATGCCCTGCATTCTGGGGCGAATTTCCTGAAATTAATCACAATGAAACAGTGGGATGGCAGAACCTGGACAAAATAACAGAAAAAATGGTACTTATTGTTTTCAAAGATGATGCGTTTTCTGAAAAAATAAAAGTGAGAATAGATACAACTGTTGGCCTTGTAAGGGGTAATTTTGATGATGTAATCGAAATAAAAGCTGAAGGCAGCTCAGGGCTTGCAAAAGCTCTTTCAGTAATGTACCTTGGAGATATTGCAAGTGTTTATCTTGCATTTCTTTACGATACTGACCCCACACCTGTAGACAGGATAGCAGTTTTAAAAGCACAACTTTCAAAACTTGATAAATAATAAAAAGGAGAAATTTATGAATTTTGATATTAAGGATATCAGCCTTGCTGATGAAGGAAAAAAGAAAATAACATGGGCGGGCACAGACATGCCGGTACTTGCAGGAATATGTAAAGAATACCAGGAGAAAAAGCCCCTTAAAGGACTTATTGTCGGGGCGTGCCTGCATGTGACCAGCGAGACTGCAAACCTGATGATATCCCTAAAGAGCGGTGGCGCCAAAGTTAGCCTTTGCGCATCTAATCCCCTCAGTACGCAGGATGATGTTGCAGCTTCGCTTGTAAAGGACTATGGCATATCGGTTTTTGCAATAAAAGGGGAAGACAATGCAACATATTATGGGCATATAAACAGCGTGCTTGACAGCAGGCCGCAAGTTTCAATGGACGATGGGGCTGACCTTATATCAACTGTTCATTCCAAAAGGACTGAGCTTGCAGATAATGTGCTGGGCGGAACAGAAGAGACGACAACCGGCGTTATAAGGCTTAAGTCAATGGAAAAGAAAGGCGTTTTAAAATACCCCATAATCGCTGTAAACGATGCAAAGACAAAGCATTTTTTTGATAACCGTTATGGCACCGGGCAAAGCACTATAGACGGCATATTGAGGTCCACAAATATACTTCTTGCAGGCAAAAAATTCGTAGTCATAGGTTATGGCTGGTGCGGAAAAGGTGTCGCAATGCGGGCAAGGGGGATGGGGGCAAGCGTAATAGTGCTTGAAATAGATCCTTTTAAGGCAATTGAGGCGAAAATGGACGGCTTTGATGTGATGGATGCAAAACAGGCTGCAAAAATCGGGGATGTTTTTCTTTCTGTTACAGGCAATTTAAATGTAATAGGAAAAAATATACTTGAAAAATGCAAAGATAATGCAATAGTTGCAAATTCAGGGCACTTTGATGCTGAAATAGACCTTAAGTATTTGAAGAATAACAGTGCAAAGGTGGTAAATGCCAGGCCTTTTGTGCAGCAGTACATAATGAAAGACGGAAGGAAAATAAATGTGCTTGCTGAGGGAAGGCTGGTAAATCTTGGAGCCGCAGAAGGACATCCGGCAAGCGTCATGGATATGAGTTTTGCAAACCAGGCGCTTTCAGTAAAATATATTTATGAAAAAAGCGATTCGCTTGAGAAAAAAGTGTACCCTGTGCCTGAAGAACTTGACAAAAATATTGCTGTGCTTAAGCTTAAAAGTATGGGTATTAAAATAGACAGGCTGACCCCAGAGCAGGAAAAATATCTCAATTCATGGGAGCTGGGTACATAATTTTAAATATATGCACAGGTGTTTTAAAAATGAATGATGCAGAAAAAAATATTGCGGAAAAATTCAATGTAAGCACCCTTATATGGGATGGAAAAGCCTTAAAACTCATAGACCAGAGAAAACTGCCATTTGAAGAGACATATGTAATTTGCCGTAGCCCCGAAGATGTTTTTGAAGCAATAAGGAATATGGTTGTAAGAGGCGCTCCGGCAATAGGAGTAACAGCAGCATATGGAGTAGCCCTTGCAGCCCTTCAAGGCAAAAATATGGCGGATATATCAGGTTTTAAAAGTTATTTGCTGTCAAAAATCGAGCTTATTGCTTCTTCGCGCCCTACTGCCGTAAATCTTTTCTGGGCTCTTGAGCGTATGAAAAAAATAATTGAAGGCAAAAACAATTATACAAATTCTTTATCTTCAGATGTACTTACAGAAAAAATAGTGGCGCAGGCAGAAGAGATTGAAAAAGAAGATGTAAAAATAAACAAAGCCATTGGCGACAGTATTTTCAGAATATATGAGAAAAGCATAGAAAAATATAATATACTGACGCATTGCAATGCAGGCGCTCTTGCAACGGCAGGTTATGGGACCGCTCTCGGGGTCATAAGAAGCCTTCACAGCGCAGGTATGGTAAAAAATGTCATAGTAGATGAGACCAGGCCTTATCTGCAGGGTGCAAGGCTCACAGCATGGGAACTGCATCGCGAGCGCATACCATTCTTTATCATAACCGACAATATGTCGGCCTTTTTCATTTCGCAGGGTCATGTGGATATGGCTATTGTCGGAGCAGACAGGATAGCCGCAAATGGGGACACTGCTAATAAAATTGGCACGCTTGCAGTGTCAGTGCTTTGTAAAAATTACAGCATACCTTTTTATGTTGCAGCGCCGGTTTCAACAATTGATTTAAATACAGAAAACGGCACATCCATACCTATAGAGAACCGTCCTGATGACGAGGTAAGGAAAATAATGGGCAATGATGTGATACCGCCCTATATGCCTGTTAAAAATCCTTCATTTGATGTCACTCCAAATGAGCATATATCTGCAATTATTACAGAGAAAGGTGCCATAGTGCCGCCTTTTTCAGAAAATATAAAGAATATTTTTTAAAACGAGGAGTTTTTAAATGGATAAGCAAAAAGCAATGGTCCTGGCAGCAGGGCTGGGAACAAGGCTTCGGCCGCTTACGGACCTGATATCAAAACCCATGGCGCCTATTGTCAATAAACCGGTTATGGAACATATAATAGAACTTTTAAAAAAACACGGATATTCAGATATAGTGTGCAATCTGCATTATTATCCTGAAGCTATAAAAAATCATTTTGGAGAGGGGCAGAAATGGGGCCTGAATATAGTCTATTCTTTTGAAGAGTCTTTGATGGGCACAGCCGGAGGAGTAAAAAATGTTGAAGGCTTTTTCGAAAACAGTACTTTTCTTGTAATAAGCGGTGACGCTTTGACTGATATAGACCTTTCAGCAGTGCTTGCTTATCACAGGCAAAAGGGCGGGATAGCCACTCTTGTCTTAACTGAGGTGGAGGAGCCATCCCAGTTTGGGGTAGTCATTGCCGACAAAGAATTAAAGATTACCGGTTTCCAGGAAAAACCGCTGCCTGGTGAGGAAAAGTCAAACCTTGCAAACAGCGGCATATACATTTTTGAAGCTGATATTTTTAAATATATACCTGAAAAGACTTTTTATGATTTTGGCAAGAATGTATTTCCTGATTTACTTGAAAAACAGATTCCTTATTACGGCTTTATACACAATCAGTACTGGAATGATGTAGGCAATCTTGACGAATACCAGAAAGGAAATTTTGATGCCCTTGAGGGCAAAGTCAAAGTCAATATCCCCGGCAAACAGATAAGGGAAGGGGTATGGGTAGGTAAAAACTGCCGGATACAGGAGGAAGTGGTCATAATACCTCCTGTATGCATAGGCAATAACTGCACCATTAAAAAAGGAGCCAAGCTATTCGGCCCGATAATACTTGGAGACAACACTATTGTTGATGAAAGGGCAGTACTGTACAGGGGAATTAAATGGGGAAGTGGTTATATAGGAAAGGATGCATCCCTAATAGGCGCAATAATAGGCTTTAATACCAGGATAAAAGATAAAGCTTCAGTGCTGGAAAAGGCAGTCATTGGTTCCAAGAGCATAATAGGCGATGGCATAATAATTCATCCAAGTGTTAAAATAATGTCCAATGAAATCATAAAATGATTTTTTATTTGTTTTTGAAAGGTATTAAATATTGAAGCGGCAGGTCTAGGTTGGCATTGTTATCAAGTTTGGGCCACTTTATAAAAGACACAATTTTTCCGCCCATTTGTGCAGTATGCGGAAGTCTGTGCCAGGATAGCGTTTGCAAAAGCTGTCTTTCAAATATTAAGTTTTTAGGCGCAAATATATGCCAGCGGTGCGGAACCCCTGCATCGGCGGGCGATATTTTTCAAACAGGCAATTATGGCACAAAGGATCAGCAAAAAATTTCATGCAGCTTATGCAGGCTGGAGGATTTCAGTTTTTATATGGCAAGAAGTTTTGCCATATATAGCAAAGAGATAGCCTGTATAATTCATAAGTATAAATACAGGCAATTGTATTTTTTAAGCGACATACTCCTTTATTTTTTAATGACTGCTTACGAATATTATTACAGCGGGCAAAAAATAGAACTTATTGAGACTGTCCCGGCAATTTATAAAAATACATTTACAGGAGGATCTTTACCGGAAACAGAAACCGAAAATGATTCCGGCCATATGCGCTTGCTTGCGGCAAAACTTTCATCCTGTTTAAAAATACCTTTTGGTGATGATATAATAAAAATAAAGAAAACATCAAGACAGCAGGGGCTTGGAAGGACTCAAAGGAAGTTAAATATCAGAAATTCTTTTAAGGTTAAAAACTGTATTAAAGTTAATGGTAAAAATATACTGCTTTTAGACGATGTTTGGACAACGGGTTCCACCTTAAATGAAATAAGCAGACAGCTTAAAAATGCAGGTGCAGAAAAGATATATGTACTGACTGTGGCCCGCGGGGCGCTGTAGTTGATTGATTTTTTAAAATTTTATATTTGTTAAGCAATGAAAATATACACTAAGGTGTCAAATCATAAAAAGTCAAACCTGGCGGCAATATGAGCATTAAAGGAAGAGTTAAATGGTTCAGCGCTGAGAAAGGGTTTGGTTTTATATCTTCAGAAGGTTTTGAAGATATTTTTGTCTATTATTCAGACATAATCTCGGAAGGGTTTAAAACCCTTGAAAAAAACCAGATTGTAAGTTTTGATACGGTCCAGACTGATAGGGGACCGCAGGCAACAAATGTAAGGATTACAAAAAAATAAATAATTTTAATAAATCTCTGTAAAAAAGAAAAAAAAGGGGGCATTAATGGAATTTATAATCAAAGCCAGGAATGTTGAGCTGACTGATGAAATCAGGCAAAGGGCTGAAAAGAAGATAAAAAACAATATTCTTAAATATTTTGATAAAGTTATAAAAATAGAGGCGGCATTTTCAATTGAAAAAAATCCTAAGATAACCTTAAACAATATTGTTGAAGTCACGGTATTTACCCCTGGAGAGATTATAAGGACCAAAGCGGAAGGCTTTGATATGTTTGAGGCAATAGATAAGGCAAATGCAAAACTTGAGCGGCAGATAAAAAAATACAGGGATAAAATGATTCATAAGGGCAGAAATCACGACAATTCTGTCAGGGGCGTCAGCTACAGGGAAGTCGAGGAAGATATAAAGGACCAGATAGTCAAGGTCAAGACTTTTACTATAAAACCTATTACTCCAGAGGAAGCTGTGATGCAGATGGAGCTTTTGGGCCATGATTTTTTTGTCTTCATAAATTCCGAGAGTAATGCCACAGCCGTTGTCTATAAAAGAAAAGACAAAAACTATGGACTTATAGAGCCAAATATTTAAAGCATGGTGATTTTATGGCAAATTTTTTAAGCAATATATTAAAAGCAGGCGCAGGAAAACAGCAGAAGAAATACGATGATATAGTAAGGGCAGTAAATGAAGCAGAATCTCAAACAGCCTCACTTACAAACTCCGGGCTTGCTTCAAAGAGATATGAATTTATTAAAAGATATGAAGAGCGCAAAGACCTTGAAGGCCTAATAGTGGAAGCTTTTGCTGTCTGCAGGGAAGCCGCAAAAAGGACAATAGGTCTCAGGCATTTTGATGTGCAGATAATGGGCGGAGCGGTCCTTCATGAGGGCAAAATAGCAGAGATGAAAACAGGTGAAGGAAAGACACTGGTCGCAACCCTGCCGATTTACCTTAATTCTTTTACAGGCAGGCCATCACATATTGTGACAGTCAATGATTATCTTGCAAAAAGAGACAGCCAGTGGATGGGTCCGGTCTACAATCTTTTAGGTGTTAAAGTCGGCCTTCTGCAGCATGGCATGAACAATGCTGAAAAAAAATCGGCCTACAGCGCCGATGTGATTTACGGCACAAATAATGAATTCGGCTTCGATTATCTCAGGGACAATATGGTTACAAGAAAAGAGGACATGGTCCAAAGCGGCCATAACTTTGCAATAGTGGATGAGGTCGACAGCATACTCATTGATGAAGCCAGGACACCTCTTATAATATCGGGAATAGCTTACCAGACCACAGAGCTTTATAAGAAATTCTCATCTATAGTGCCGCGTCTTGAAAAAGATGTGGACTATGAGATAGATGAAAAGGCAAAAACGGCTGCAATTACCGAGGAAGGTGTTTTAAAGGTTGAAAAGCTTACTGGCATTGACAATCTTTATGACCCCAAGAATTATCTGTACATACATTGTCTAAACCAGTCCCTTAAAGCAGCCAATCTTTTCAGGCGTGATGTCGATTATATGGTAAAAGACGGGGAAGTACTGATTGTAGATGAATTTACCGGCAGGCTTATGCTTGGCCGCCGTTACAGCGAAGGGCTTCACCAGGCTATAGAGGCAAAAGAAAATGTAAAAATAAAAGAAGAAAACCAGACTCTTGCAACTATAACGATTCAGAATTATTTCAGGCTTTACGAAAAGCTTGCAGGCATGACAGGAACAGCGCTTACCGAATCTGAGGAATTCAGGCATATTTACAAGCTTGAGACGGTCGTGATACCTACTAACATGCCCATGATAAGGGCAGATATGCCTGACCTTATATACAAATCTGAAGATTCAAAGTTTGAGGCTGTTGTAAATGATATTATCTCAAGAAACCATAAAGGCCAGCCTGTGCTAGTCGGTACAATATCAATTGAAAAATCTGAGCGCTTAAGCCTTATGCTGAAAAGAAGAGGCATACAGCATCAGGTGTTGAATGCAAAATACCATGAAAAGGAAGCTGAAATCATTGCTCTTGCCGGCCAACCGGCAGCCGTTACTATAGCTACGAATATGGCGGGCCGTGGCACAGATATTGTTCTGGGCCAGGGAGTCGTTAATGTCGGCGGGCTTCATGTTCTGGGCACAGAAAGACATGAATCAAGAAGGATAGATAATCAGCTAAGAGGAAGAAGCGGAAGGCAGGGGGATCCGGGTTCAAGCCAGTTTTATTTAAGTCTTGAAGACGACCTCATGCGCCTTTTCGGTTCCGAGAGAATCGGCTGGGTAATGGAGAGATTCAATTTTCCAGACGATATTCCTATTCAGCACCCGATAATAAATAAATCAATTGAAAATGCCCAGAGACAGGTTGAAAGCAGAAACTTTGAAATAAGAAAACATGTGCTTGAGTATGACGATGTAATGAACAAGCAGAGAGAGATAATTTATAAAAAGCGCCATTTAATACTTGAAGGCCAGGACATGCAGGAAACAGCAATCGATATGGTAAAAAGCTCCATTTCAGGTATCGTGGATTTATATATTGAACCGAATTTATACATGGAGCAATGGGATATTGAAGAGATGAAAAATTTTTTAAAGAGTATTTATGCATCTGATCTTTTTGATACCCCGGAAGCCATAAGCGCTCTTTCCAATGAAAGGTTAAAACAGTCTGAGCTTAAAGAAATCCTATCCATGCAGGCCATAAAAGCATATGAAAAAAGGGAAAAAGAACTTTCTTCTGAAATAATGCGGAAACTTGAAAAGCTTGTAATATTAAACGTTATCGACAGCAGATGGAGGGAACATCTGCTGGAGATGGATTATTTAAAAGAAGGCATAGGGCTTAGGGCATATGGACAGCGTGATCCGCTGGTAGAGTACAAACATGAGGCCTTTAATCTTTTTAAAAGTCTAATGGATGAGATAAAAGTCGATGCGGTCAGGTTATTATTCAACGCAAAGGTTGTAATAAAGGATGCACGGGCAGGTGTGCCGGATGAAGGACATAAGACAGAAAGAGAAATGGCCCTAAAAGACGTAAAAACAACCGGCCCTTCTGACATTATCTCAGGCGATACTTCAAAGGCTTCAAAACCACAGCCTGTAAAAGTTGACAAAGTGGGAAGAAATGATCCATGTCCCTGCGGAAGCGGGAAAAAATATAAAAAATGCTGCGGCAGTTAATGGAGGATTTAAATGATAGAGGATTACAAGGAAGAACTGGACAAGATAATTGAAAAATTCTTATTTTTAAAAGACTGTCTTTGACCCGGCAGGAATAAAAAAAGAGCTCGGAGAACTTGAAAGCCATACCGTTTCAAATGATTTCTGGCTGGATATAGCAAAAGCATCTTCAGTAACAAAAAAAATCAATGATTTAAACGATGAGCTGGCAAAAATAGGCTCTCTTGAAAAAAGCATTGAAAATGTAAAGCTTAGCATAGAGCTTCTGCAGACCGAGGAAGACATTTCCCTTGAAGATGAGCTCAAAGAAGAAATAAAAGATATAAAAACAGAGCTTGAAAGCCTTGAAGAAAACCTTTTGTTTTCTGAACCTTATGATTCTTATCCTGCAATAGTTATGCTGCACCCCGGCGCAGGGGGCACTGAAAGCGCTGACTGGGCAGAGATGCTTTTCAGAATGTATAAGAAATGGATGGATGTAAAAAAATTCAAATACAGGATAGTTGATTATCAGCCCGGAGATGAAGCAGGCATAAAAAACGTTACTTTTACAGTCAGGGGTAAAAATGCATATGGGTTTTTAAAATCTGAAAAAGGCATACACAGGCTTGTGCGCATATCGCCATTTGATTCCACTAAAAGGCGCCACACTTCTTTTGCTCTTGTGGATGTCATACCTTTGTTTGAAGACGAGATTGAAATAGAAATAAATAAGGAAGACTTAAGGATAGATACATTCAGGTCAAGCAGCGCAGGAGGACAGCATGTAAATGTTACCGATTCTGCTGTCAGGATAACTCATATTCCTACAAATACTATAGTTTCCTGCCAGGACGAGCGCTCACAGATACTTAACAGGCAGACGGCAATGCAGATACTGAAATCAAAACTTTATGAACACGAGATAAAGAAAAAAGAAGCTGAGCTTGAAAAGGTCCGTGGAGAAAAAAAAGATATAGGATGGGGAAACCAGATAAGAAGCTATACCCTGCAGCCATACCAGCTTATAAAGGATCACCGCACGGAAGTGGAGACAGGTGATGTGCAGTCTGTTTTAAACGGCGATATAGATTTATTTATAAAAGGCTACCTTGAAAAAAAATTGCTCAAAGGTTAAACTCTTTAATCAAATGAACATGATAGAATTCAGAAATGTATCCAAAGTTTATGAGGACAAAACTGTCGCTCTCAAGAATATAAATATAGGAATTAAAAAAGGCGAGTTTGTTTTTCTCGTGGGCCCCAGCGGTTCAGGAAAATCAACTATTATAAAACTCCTTATAAGGGAAATCCCCGTATCTGGCGGTGCAATATTTGTTGCAGGCAGGAATATATGTAATTTAAAAAATTCAAGAGTACCCCAGCTCAGGAGAAATATCGGTTCAGTTTTCCAGGATTTTAAGCTTCTGCCAAACAAGACTGTATTTGATAATGTGGCATTTGCGCTTGAAGTCATAGGAAAACCGGCTTATGTCATAAAGCTGCAGGTGCCCCAGGTGCTAAAACTTGTGGGCCTTGAGCATAAATTAAAATCATTTCCTCACCAGCTCTCAGCAGGTGAACAGCAGAGAGTTTCAATTGCCAGGGCATTTGTCAACAGGCCGCCCATACTTCTAGCGGATGAACCCACAGGTAATCTGGATCCTGTAAATACCGAGGGGATAATGAAGCTTCTATCAAGAATAAATCTTATTGGCACAACAGTTGCAATGGCCACGCATGACAAAAATATAGTCAATTCAATGCGCAGAAGGGTAATAGAGCTTGAAGAAGGAGAAGTTATAAGGGACCAGAAGAGAGGAGTTTACGGAAGTTGATATTCAGGCCCAGATATTTTTTTGGAGAGACTTTCTCAGGTCTTAGAAGAAATTTCCTGATGTTTTTCACTGCAATTACCACTGTTGCAATAACCCTTTTTATTGTAGGTTTTTTTCTTATTATTGTTTATGATGTGCAGGCAATACTTTCATCTGTTAAAAGCCAGGTGGAAGTTGCAGTATACCTTAAGGATAATGCAACTGATGAGCTTAAATCATATCTTGAGCAGGAAATAAAAAGCTGGGATGAGGTCTCTGAAGTCATTTATGTTTCCAAGGAACAGGCTCTTGAAAAATTCAAGCAGGATAATGAAGGCAGCGATATATTAAAGGAAATACAGGGAAATCCTCTTCCTGCATCCTTTGAGATAAGGCTGCAAAGTCCTGAAAAAGTGGAACAGATAGCACTTCGTTTCCTGACCAAAGACGGGACCTATATAGATGGTGTGGATGAGGTAATATACGGCCAGAATTATGTGCAGAGACTTTTTTCAATAACTGCAATAGCAGGCTCAATTGCTTTCCTGATAATAATAATGCTGCTGCTTGCTGCAATTGTGCTGATTTATAATACTATCAGGCTTTCAATCCATGCAAGGAGAAAAGAAATCGAAGTGATGAAGCTGGTCGGTGCCACCAACTGGTTTGTAAGGATACCTTTTTTATTTGAAGGTTTTTTTGAAGGATTTTTAGGAAGCGTTATTTCAGTAATACTTCTTTTTATCATGTCCAATTATCTTTTAATAAGAGGTGAACAGGCAATAATAGATACGTTGAAGGTAAAAGAGCTTGCTATTTTAGGAAATACTAATGTAATAATGTATATATATGCAGGCATTATTTTAATCGGTGGATTGCTTGGGCTTATAAGCAGCGGCTTTGCACTCAAAAAATACATAAGCGTATGATTGCTGATAACAATTATATTAAGATGATTTGCAAAATTTATAGAGAGTTTAGACTTTGATAAGATTTTTAAATAGCAAAAAAACCACATTTACGGTAAAAGCGATTATTTATATTCTCGTATTTATTCTTCTACTGGCGCCAGCAGTTTTTTTAAATCCAAATGCCGGCAGCAGTACCGGTGTTCTATACGGGCAGTCTCTTGATGAGGAGCTTGAGCAGGTAAAAAAAGACCGGGAGGAGACGCAGAAAAAAATAGAGGAAGTGAAAAAACAGGAAAGCGCATATCTTTCTGAGGTAAAGGAAGTTGAGACTGACCTCCTGTCCTCTCTTTCGCAGCTTGACGGTTTAAACGACAAACTTTCTGAAGCCAAATCAGATATGGATAAAACAACTGTAGACCTTGTCTTAAAAGAGCAGGAACTCAAAGATATAGAGGACGAGCTTAACGAAAAAGCAGAAATATTGAATTCCAGGGTTGCAACGATTTATAAAAATGGTGATGGCAATATACTGCAGATACTTCTAAAAGCAGAAGATTTCCTGGAATTTGTCTCAAGGTTTAAGCTTATGAGCCTTATAGCGCAGAAAGATGCAGATATAATAAAAGAGATAAAAGATAAAAAAACTGCAAACCTCAATATTAAAAAAGGCATACTTGATCTTCGAGAAAAGCAGAAACAGAGGCAAGAAGAGATTGCGCAGCTTGTTACCCAGGCTGAAAAAAAACAGGGAGAAATAGAAGAAATTTACAATGAAAAAAACAGCCTTCTTTCCAAGACCAGGGCGAGCAAAAATTCGCTTATTGCAATGGAAAAGGACCTCGAAATAAAAGAAGCTCAAATAACAAGGATTCTTGAAAGCTATAAATACGGAAATGCGCCAGGCAGTAAATTCATGTGGCCTGTTGCAGGAAGGTTAAGAAGCGGATTCGGTTACAGAATACACCCTATTTTCGGATACAGAAGGTTTCATTCAGGAATAGACCTCGCTGCTCCGAGCGGAACTCTTATTTATTCTGCCGATGGCGGAGAAATAATACATACAGGTTATGATGGCGGTTACGGTTATTCGATAATGGTTTATCATGGTGGCGGATTTGCAACATGGTATGCCCATCTTTCAAGGATACTTGTAAATGTTGGCCAGCGTGTTGAAAGAGGAGAGGTTATAGGCCTTGTGGGCTCAACAGGATGGTCCACAGGCCCTCATCTGCATTTTGAGGTCAGGATAAACGGTGCTGCGCAGGATCCTCTCGCATATCTGCAGTAAAAATTTGCCCAGGCGACAAATGGTATAAGCGATTATTCTGCATTTAAGGCAGATTTTG
>JAFGMJ010000102.1 GCA_016927635.1 Actinomycetota bacterium | reverse complement strand
ATTAAATTTTTACAACAATTTAATCAAATTTGTTTAAATATATCACATTATAAAAAAAAATAATATATCGGTGCTGTAAATAAATTTTTATGTTTGCTTGAATGTTTTTTTACTGAAGTTTTTTAAATATAAACAACGGGTAATAAATAGTGAATCTCATTAGCTGTTTATTTCCGCAGATTGCACCCTTGAATTTTAAATCAAACACTTAAAAAGGGCTTTAAGGGTATGATTGAAGAATTGCCTCCCCTATGCTATCATTCAATCATTTAGGTAAGCAGGAGGGTAACAGTATTGCAGAATCTATTTCATCTTAATCCGAAACTCAAAGATAAAAAAAATATAGTTATTTTTGGTACCGGCAGAATGGGGCTTCTGGCTTTAACTGTTATGCTTCAGGAAGGTGTTTATGTTACGGCTTTCTGTGACAAAAATCCTGATCTATGGAACTTAAAAATCATGAACAAGCCGGTAATTTCACCGGATGATTTAATACGGATGAAAGACCATGCTGCAGTGATAATAGCAGAGGAAAATATTGACTCTTGTTACAGTTATTTACAGAATTTAGGGATGAAAGACATCTGGATAGATAAAAGAATATATTCAATACTAAATGATTGTGTCTGGGACTTTGTTTGAGGTATATTTAAATGATAAGGATTAACGGCCGGACATTTTATTCTATTTGGAAAGATGCACAGAAATACAGGATAATAATTTACACGGATGATGAAAACTGTGGCAAATTCATTGAAGATAAACTAAACCTGATTGACATTAATATTGATTATTTTGTTACTGATAATAATATTTCTCCGGACCACAAATTAAATTTTAAAAATATTTATGACCTTATATATGAAAACCCTGAAGACATAATGGTCATTGTCATGGGGGATTTTTATTTTCGCGCATATGAGTTGCTCACCGGTATTGGGCTAAGACCTGGAGATGATTTTAAATGGATAGGGCGCTATGGATTTGAAAATATTAATGCCAGATATTCTTATGATCCCACCTTTGGGTGCAATATTGTAAGCCCAGATACCAGGTTCCCGGGATTTTTTGTATACGGAGACCCTGAGAATATGAATGCAAAACGCATAGTCACCCTGGGAGGCTCGACATCTGACCCCTCTATTTATTATTTCAGAAACTGGTCCGAAATATTATATAAAAATTTAAATGACTGTGGAATCGAAGCAGTTGTTTTTGCGGGAGGAGTTGCCGGTTTCGGCTCCAGCCAGGAATTGCTTAAACTTATAAGAGATATTCCACAGTTAAATCCTTCTGTAGTTATAAGTTATAGCGGAGTAAATAATTTATACCTGTTAAGGGATTATCCATTTCTAATCGAATACCAGCTTGAAATCTGCAGGTTTCTTGAAGAATACTCTGGCAATAATAAAAAAACCCCTCAGCTGATTAACAGGCCAGCCCATCAAAAACCTGCAGCCGGTGTAAAAACGGATACAGAAAAAATTGATAAGTATGATTACTGGATAAATAATGAGAAACTTATGAAGTGTTTTTGCGACATACATGGATTTAATTTTTTGTGCTTTCTGCAGCCAAATCTTCTCAGCGTGGAAAAAGAAAAACTGGGTGCAGATGATAAAGAATATCTTTTAAACAGATCATTTATGGGAAAGTACGGAATAACACCTCAAATGTACGGTCAAGCTGCAATGCAGTTCAGGGAAAAAATAAGAAACGATAAAAATAAAACATGGCTGTTTGACCTTTCTGCAATATTTGATGATAATATCGATGATATTTATCTGGATGCAATTCATGTCAGTGAAAAGGGCAATGAGATTATAGCAAAAAAAATCAATGATATAATATTAAAGACCGTTAAATTTGACAAAGGGAAAATGGCAAAAATATGATTATTTTAGGAATTTCAGCATTATACCATGATGCTGCAGCGGCACTGGTTGTTGACGGTGAGATAATTGCTGCAGCACAGGAGGAAAGGTTTACAAGGGTTAAGCATGATTTGAATATGCCTGTAAATGCAATGCTTTACTGCCTTAAGGAAGGAAATCTGCAGGATAAAAAAATAGATAAAGTTGTATTTTATGATAATCCTTTCCTTATACTTGACAGGTTTTTAAAAAATGTCTGTGCACTTGGGCAAAATTCATGGGATCTGATAAACAGAAGTTTTAATACCATGTTTTCAAAAAAAATATGGATACAGAATGCAATCTCATCTGTAATCGGCGATAAGATGAAGGAGCAAAAAATATATATTGCCGAACACCATATTTCCCACGCAGCTTCCGCATTTTATCCATCACCGTTTGACCAAGCAGTAATAGTTACAGTAGACGGAGTTGGAGAATGGGCCACTACAACTGTAGGTCTGGGCGTAAATAATAAAATAGAGATTTTAAAACAGATAAACTACCCGCATTCCCTTGGGATGTTGTACAGTGCATTTACTTTTTTTTGCGGATTTAAAGTCAATTCGGGTGAATATAAATTTATGGGCCTGGCGCCATACGGCCAGCCTGTTTATTATGAAAAAATAAAGCAAAACATTATTGATATAAAACCGGACGGCTCATACAGGCTGAACCTGGAATATTTTGATTACCAGAATGGCAGGACTATGATAGGCCCGGCTTTTGAAAAACTTTTTGATGGCCCCAGGAGGGAATTTGAAAGCCCGATATCCAAAAGGGAAATGGATATTGCAGCCTCTGTACAAAAGGTCCTTGAAGAAGTGCTGCTGCTTATGGCGAAAGATGCAAGCAAAACTGCAGGCAGTTTGGTTAAAAACCTTGTTCTGGCAGGCGGAGTGGCACTTAATTGTGTGGCAAATGGGAAAATATATAAAGAAAAAATATTTGAACGTGTCTGGATACAGCCCGCAGCTGGAGATGCTGGCGGTGCACTTGGTTCAGCTTTATACCTGAGTCATCATGTATTTGGCGAACACTGTAAAAAAACAGGCGGTGATTTGCAGAAAGGAAGCTACCTTGGCCCTTCATATAATGAATCAGAAATCAGGGATTTCCTTGAAAATTCGGGATATCCATACCATAAATATAAAGATATAAAAGAAAGAAATTATAATATAGCCAGTGCCTTAAATGACGGTAAGGTTATAGGGCTATTTCAGGGAAGAATGGAATTCGGCCCCAGGGCGCTGGGTAACAGAAGCATAATTGGCGATGCAAGGTCACCACAGATGCAGTCACGCATGAATCTCAAGATTAAATACAGGGAATCATTCAGGCCTTTTGCGCCTTCAGTATTAAGGGAAAAAGTCAATGAATATTTTGAACTGGACGAGGCAAGTCCATATATGCTCCTGGTCGCTAATGTCAACCAGGACAGGCGAATACCTTTTGATATTGACGAACAGTTAAAAAAAGGCACAAATATGCTCCCGATTGTCAATAAAGCCCGCTCAGATATACCAGCAGTCACACATGTGGATTACAGCGCAAGGATACAGACTGTCAGCGATAAAGATAATGCACCATATCATGGGTTATTGAAATATTTCGAAGATATGACAGGGTGCGCAGTCATTGTCAACACATCATTTAATGTGCGGGGTGAACCGATTGTCTGCTCCCCAAAAGAAGCTTACAACTGTTTCATGCGCACAGACATGGATATCCTTGTGCTGGAAAACTTTTTATTATATAAAGAAGAGCAACCGGAATTTAAGGAAAATGAAAACTGGAGAGATAAATATGAACTTGACTGATGATAAAGATGCCCAATTGCTTTATGATATTGCCTGCAAGCTCCAAAAAAAATATGAGCATCTATTTTCACCGATAGATAATGTGCTGCAAAGCTACTATATAGCCAGGGACAGGTGCAAGCATAAGGAAATAGAAGAGCTTTATTTTGATACCCCTGTTGATTTGCGTAAATACCTGGAAAAACTCTGGGAATCTGAAGAAGACAGGGAAATGAAAAAATTTATTCCAGTTATACTTGCAGCCGCCTTTAAAAGGCGCCCTGTAAAAAAAGATGGAAATGAAAAATCAGCAAAAGCTGAGGATAGTCAGCTGCCGGAATTTGTTTACAATTTTTAAAAAGGTTTATTTTGGAAACTGAAAAAAAACTGAGCATAATCATACCATCCTATTACAGATACGAACCTCTTAAAAAAGTACTTGAACTTTTATGCAGGCAGACTTATAAGCCATTTGAAGTAATCATTGCAGATCAGACTCCTAAAGCTGAGCGGCCAGTAGGATTTTATGAACAATTTAAAGAACTGCCCTTAAAAATCCTTGACCTTGAAAATCCTTCCTATTCAAATGCAAGAAACTCAGGGGCCCTTGCAAGCAGTGGGGATGTATTATTATTTATAGATGACGATGTTGAATTTGCAGATGATTTTTTGCAAATGCACATAGAAACAATGGTTGAAGAGAATGTTGATGTTGTGGTAGGGGCGACATCTGAAACACCCACACTTCCCGATACTTACAACCGGGATATTACCCATATGGATCCCATAAGCCTTTTTTTAAAGGCTCCCCACTGTAAATGGAACGGGATGGCTTTATATATAGGAGGCTTAAATACTTCAATAAAACGTGACGTTTTTTTAAAGGTAAGCGGATTTGATGAAAATATCCCTCGTATGGAGGATATTGAGCTTGGATACCGTTTATTTAAAAGCGGTGCCAAAATATTGCACAGCTACAGGCCCTTTGCTTATCATAAAAGATTCAAAACAGGCGGTACCCGCAGATCACAGAAAAATATCCCTCAGGCAAAATTGATCTCTAAATTTTACTTTTACAAAAAACACTTTCCTGGCTGGGGATTGCAGCAGTTTTTTATCCGAGAGATTTTAAATGCATTTTCTTTCCGCGCTCCAATAAGCGGTATTTTCAGTTTAAGAAACTTGAAGAATCCTTTTTTACCGTT
>JAFGMJ010000101.1 GCA_016927635.1 Actinomycetota bacterium | reverse complement strand
TTTTGGAGTTGTATCATAATTAAGCGCTTTAGACTCGCTTACTGATTCAGTGAAAAAAAGATTTGGAAAAGATATGGGGTTTGAACCTTTTTTTACTATTGCCTTTGTCTGTATGTCCCCATAAATATGCAGGTCATTATCATATAAATCAGAAGCTTCAGTTGCAAGAGGGCTGTCAACATAGACAGGAAATTTTGTGTTTTTTACCAGTTTTTCTTCTTTAATCTCACGCAGAAGATAAAGCAGGCCCTGTGTCCTGCCGACTGCAAATGAAGGGATTATAACATTTCCGCCTCCTGAAAGAGTGCGCCCGATTATGCCTGCCAGCTCAATTTTATAGTTTATGTCTTTTTTATGGTCCCTGTCTCCATACGTGGCCTCCATGACGACATAGTCCGCTTCTTCAATATACTGCGGGTCTTTTATTATCGGCTGGTCAATATTTCCTATATCACCTGAAAAGACAACTTTTCTTGAAATACTGCCTTCTTTAAGGAAAAGCTCCACTGATGCCGAACCAAGAATATGCCCTGCATCTACGAAAACAAATTGAACAAAATCATCGATTCTGTAGGTCCTTTCATAACTGCATGGAACCACCAGTTTTAATGTGTCTTCAACGTCATCCATTGTATATAATGGCTCTACCCAGTCTTTTGCGTCAACATCTTTATGCTTGTTCTCCCACTTGGCATCAGCTTCCTGTATTTTTGCGCTGTCTTTGAGCATTATTGAAATGAGGTCATGCGTAGCCTCTATAGTATATATATCGCCTTTAAATCCTTCTTTTACAAGCAGCGGCAGCCTGCCGCAGTGATCTATATGAGCATGTGTAAGAATAACAGAGTCTATTTCTGATGCATTAAACCCAAGCTTTTGTTCGTCTTTTTTATCGTCTCCCTGCTGCATGCCGCAATCGATTAAAATTTTTTTATCATTTATATCAATGCAGTGGCAACTTCCTGTTACTTCACGGGCTGCGCCATAAAACGTGATTTTCATTTTTTATATAATCCCCCAGATATTTTATATTTTATTTTTACCTCAGTATAAAAACTGCGACTGCTGCTGCGGCTGGCTTTCAATAAAATCCAGCATGCTTTCTGCAATCTTTCCCATTGAGTAATTTAAAAATAGATCAAATATATTAAGCTGCTGGCGCCCTATTATATTCGGCCTGCCTTTAATTCCTCCAAGCTGGGCTGCAATGCTTTCAGCATCACGGTATGTTCCAATGCTGTCAATAAGGCCCAGCTCAAGAGCCTCAGTTCCAAGAAAGACCCATCCTGTTGCAATTTCTTTTACTTTTTCAACAGGAATATTGCGGCTTTGCGCCACGTCATTTATAAACTGTTCATAAATCTTAAATGTCTGTTCCTTTAGCAGTTCTTTCTCTTCAGCAGTCATCGGCCTTGAAGAGCTTCCTGCATCCTTGTATTTGCCCTGTTTGATGGTTGTATATTGTATTCCAAGTTTTTTATAAAGCTCCTCAAGATTAGTTACCTGCAGTATAACTCCTATGCTGCCCACAGATGACGTCCTGTTTGCAACTATGCTGTCTGCGGCACAGGCAATATAATAAGCTCCTGAAGCGCATACGTCTCCGACAGATACGACCACGGGTTTACTGACTTTTTTTAATTCTTCAAATATCTCCTGGCTTGCTGCAGCGCTTCCTCCGCCGCTGTTTACCCTTAAAAGTATTGCCTTAACAGACGGATTAGCCTGGGCAGCCCTTAACTGCTCTATTACCGCCTCAGGCGTAACAGTGCTGCCTCCCAAAAGCGAGGAAGATGCTCCTCCTGAAATCACACCCTCGATTCTGATAAGATAAATGGATTCAAGCCCTGAAGAAAAACCTGCTGTTGCCCCCGTCAGCGAAGAACCGAGGCTGCCTGTAAAAAAGCCCCCAATAAAACATCCGCTGCTCAGTATAATTATTATAAACAGGCCCAAAAATACAAAACCGGTAATCTTTCCGGCACTCATTTTTGATCTTTTCTCATTCATTATTTAACCCGCTTCTGTAATTTAAAAAATAATCCATAAGCTTGTGCCCCTCATTTATTTTCAGGCCCGTAGAGGCAGGGAAAGATTCATCAAATACAGCCTTTTTATTTTCACTGGATGAAGAACTGTCATATATTAAAAAAGGGACCGGGTCTATAGTATGAGTCTTTAAGCAGACAGGCGTGGGATGATCGGGAAGTATCATTATCGAATAAGGCACGCCTTTTTCTTCAAGTTCACTTTTGATTATTCCCACCACCTTTTCATCTATAAGCTCAATGGCTTTTATCTTATCCGCTGCATTTCCCTGGTGGCCGCATTCATCAGGCGCCTCAATATGTATATAGACAAAGTCCTGGCCTCTGCTTAATTCTTCCAGGGCAGCAAAAGCCTTTCCTTCATAATTTGTGTTAATATTTCCGGTTGCGCCTGTAACATTTACCACATTTAAGCCGGCACATATGCCTATGCCTTTAACAAGGTCAACAGCTGAGATTACAGAGCCCTTCAAAGCGTATTTTTTATAAAAAGAAGGCAGCAATGGTTTGGTAGCTTTTGCCCAGAACCATATTGAGTTTGCAGGCCTTTTGCCGCTGTTTATTCTTTTGATATTTAAAGGATTTTCGGCAAGTATTCTGGCGCTTTCCTCCATAAGCTTTAGAAGTATGGCGCCCTTTTTACCAGCCGGAAGGTAATCATATATTTTCCTTCCGGATATATCATGAGGTGGCGTAAGTATGTACAGGTCTTCATTTTTTAAAGAACCGTTTTTTTCTGTATCAGGCGTTAAGTTCTCATGCGGGCCCTGATTTTTTAAAACCATGATATGCCTGTAACTTACACCCGTATAAAACTTAAGATCCGGCCTTTCAAGCAGTTTTGCAACTTCCGTTATCAGCACTTTTGCCTCTTCTGTGCTTATCTCACCGGCTGAGTAATCTATCATTGTTTTGTACCTGTATTCAGGTTCCTCTGAAAGCGTTACCAAATTGCACCTGAAAACAATATCATCATCTTCAAGTTTTACGCCTATGCTCACTGCTTCAAGCGATGATCTGCCCGTAGAATACTTTACAGGGTCATAGCCAAGTATTGAAAGATTTGCGGTATCGCTGCCGGGGGAGGTATCCTTTGGAACAGTATTTACCATACCTGTAATGCCCCTTTGGGCAAGCAGGTCCGTAAAAGGTTTTTTTGCAGCACCAAGAGGCGTTTTTTTCCCGAGTGAATCAACAGGGTAATCAGCGGCTCCGTCCATTAATATAACTATGTATTTTTTTCCATCTTTTTTATTATTTGATGAAGACATTTTTAATGATTTCCCCAATACGGATAATATGCCAAACCGGGCCTGCAAATTTTTTTAAAGTTTGCCTAAAATCTTCAGATATCCAGGGATTTTTTTACAAAATCCTTCATTTCGGATATATCACAGATATTATGATGCAGTATTTTTTTATTTGCAATATTTTTTAAGGGATATGGTATTTCCTGGTGAGCAGTTTCCGAGAGCTTATCAAGCATTGAAAATTCATCCAGGTTTTCATATTCTTCAGGATTTTTGCTGATTGCCTTCAATACGCTGTGGGGAAATTTAAACGGGCTTGCGGTGGACGCAATTACAGTTTTTGTCATGTCGCTTGTAATTTCTTTGTAATCATCATATACATAATATCCTACAGCCGTATGGGTGTCCATAAGATAACCATATGAGTAAAAAGCCTTTTTAATCGCACTCAATGTCTGCTCCTCATTTGCAAAGCCACCCCAAAAATCACTCATCCTTTCCCGCATCTGCTGATTTATTGAAAAACTTCCATTATTTAAAAGGCTTTCATAAAGCCCTTTTAATAAGTCAGTATCCCCATCACATATATCATACAATAACCTTTCCAAATTACTTGAAATAAGTATATCCATAGATGGAGACATTGTAAGTTTTAGCTCCCTTTTTCTGTCATATGAGCCTGTATTTATAAAATCATATAAAACATTGTTCTCGTTTGAGGCGCATAAAAATCTCTGTACGGGAAGCCCCATTTTTTTTGCATAATACGCGGCAAGTATGTTGCCGAAATTCCCGGTCGGCACAACTATATTTATATCATTGCATTCTTTTATTTCATTTCGCTCAAGCAATCTTAAATATGAATTTATATAATAGACTATCTGTGGAATCAGCCGCCCTATATTTATTGAGTTTGCAGAAGAAAATATGTAGTTTCCGCCTTCTGCAAGTTTTAAAATCTCCCTGTCATTGAATATATTTTTAACTCCTGTCTGGGCATCATCAAAATTTCCTTTTATTGCAGACACGAAAACGTTTTTTCCCTCCTGGGTTATCATCTGCCTTTCCTGTATCAGGCTTACGCCTTTATCGGGATAAAAAACAATTATCCTGCTGCCCTCGACATTGGCAAAACTTTCAAGCGCCGCCTTGCCGGTATCGCCGCTTGTGGCAGTAAGAATGACTATTTCTTTTTTTATGCCTGATTTTTTTGCTGCAATAGTCAGGATATGGGGAAGAAGAGAAAGCGCCATGTCCTTAAATGCTGATGTTGCACCATGATATAGCTCAAGAAAATAAGCATCGCCGGCCTTTACAAGAGGCGCAATATCGCCAGAATCAAATTTGTCATCGTAGGCCCTGGCTACGCATATGCGAATTTCTTCAGGGGTGAAATCTGTCAAAAATTTACCAAGCACATAACAGGCAAGCCCTCTGTAATCCATTTTTATAAGTTCAGTCATTGGCAGGTCCAGGGCTGGTATAAATGAAGGCACATACAGCCCGCCGTCATCAGCTATACCTTTGACTATTGCCTGGCTTGAAGTTATCCTGTGCGCTTTGCCTCTTGTGCTTGTATAAAAAAGTTCAGCTTTCAAGCTCTTCCACCCTTAATATATTAATGATTTTTTTGACCACATTTATTTTTTTCAACTCAGCCACGGCATCATAAAGGCTTTTATTTAAAGTGTTGTGCGTAATGAATATGAGCCTTGCAGTACCTGAGGCATCTGTCTGTTTTTGAACCATTGATTGTATTGAAACTTCTTTTTTTCCAAAAACTGCAGCAATCTGCGCAAGCACCCCTGAGCGGTCTATGACATCCATGAGAATGTAGAATTTGTCGCTTGTCTCAAGAAAAGGCATTATCTGCTTATGGGTAAAACATGTGCAGCCAAAGATAACATGTTTATTATTCCTGTCAAAATTTCTTGCAATGCTTATTATATCGCCGACCACGGAACTTGCTGTGGGTTTATCTCCGGCGCCCCTGCCAAAACTCATTATTTCCCCAACATAATTTCCATAAAAATATACGGCATTGAAAGTATCCTTAATTGAGGCAAGTATATGGCTTTTGGGTACCAGAGCAGGATGAACCCTTACATTTATTTTGCCGTTTTCTTCGCTGCCTATGGCAAGAAGCTTTATATTGTAACCAAGCTCATCTGCATACAATATATCCGATATCGAGATTTTCTCTATTCCTTCGCGGTATACTTCTTCAAAATGCACTCTGCTGTTAAAAGCTATGGAGGCAAGTATGGCAAGTTTATTTGCAGCGTCTTTTCCTTCTATGTCTGAGGCGGGATTTGCCTCGGCGTATCCGAGCTCCTGGGCTATTTTCAAAGCATCTTCAAATCCCAGGCTGTTTTCCTTCATTTTGGTAAGTATGAAATTCGTAGTGCCGTTTAAAATGCCGACGATTTTTAAAATGTTGTTTGAAGCAAGCGATGACTTTAGCGGCCCTATTATTGGTATGCCTCCGCCAACACTGGCTTCAAACAGTATATCCACATTATTTTTTTCAGCTTCACGGAAAATATCTGCGCCCTTATTTGCAATGAGGTCCTTATTGGCGGTAACCACATATTTTCCATTTTTAAGAGCTGAAATAATTATTTCATAAGCAGGATTTATCCCTCCTATAAGCTCGACAACTATATCGATTCCAGCATCATTTATAATATCATAAGGATCGCTGGTAAAGGTGACTTCTTTGTGGCTGCTGATTAAATCCTGTTTTTTAGAAAGGTCTTTTTCTGCAACTGATTTTACTATCAGTTTCCTGCCGGTTTTTTTCATTATATATTGCCGCTGCGCAAGCAATAACCTGAAAACTTCAGTGCCTATATAACCAAACCCTATTATCCCAATATTTATATCAAGGTTTTTATCAGGAATGCCTGCTGTTGTCTTGTCCGTTTGCATTATGCCTCACTTACGTCTATTCATAAAGTTTTTTGTCGCGCATGCACAGGTCTTCATATGCCTGCCTTGAAACCCATATCCAGCTACTGCCGTCTTCAACTGCAATGACAGCGTTTTTTGGCTGCCCGTTATAATTGCTTGACATTGAATAGCAGTAGGCGCCTGTGGCGGTAACCAGGATAATATCCCCTCTTTTTACTTCAGGAAGCCTGGCATCTTCAATTATAACATCCCCGCTCTCGCAATGCTTACCGACAATATTATATTTTATACGGGATTTGCCATCTGCCTCAGCATAATCAGGCAGAAGCTCCCCATCATTTATGCCAGCAAGATAATCCGCCCTTGTCGCAATGAAAGCCTCATATTTTGCCTGGTAAAGTATTGGCCTTATATTGTCAGACATGCCGCCGTCCACGGCAATATAATTTTTTATACCCGGTATTTCTTTTATAGTACCTGACTCATAAAGGGTAACACCGGCATTTCCAATAATGGACCTTCCGGGTTCAAGATATATTTTATCGATTTTTATGCCATATTTTCCTGTGTATTTTAAAAGTGCCTCATGA
The DNA here is from genome assembly GCA_016927635.1 of Actinomycetota bacterium. Lineage (GTDB taxonomy): Bacteria > Actinomycetota > Humimicrobiia > Humimicrobiales > Humimicrobiaceae > VGAZ01. The sequence continues at coordinate 910 of JAFGMJ010000101.1, read as the reverse complement.
ACTGTTTTTGAAAGTTTTTGTATGCTTGTGGGTTCATCAGTTATGACATATTTAATACCCAGTCCACCGCCTATATTTAAATGTGTTATTTCAATACCTGTTTCTTTTTTAATTTCAGAAATAAAAGCTGACATTACCTCTATAAGGCGGTCATAGACTTCAATATTGAAAATCTGGGAACCTATATGCGCATGCAGACCTATGAGATTTATATTTTCAAGCGAAGAAGCTTTTTTAACTGCTTCCATGGCATCGCCGTTGAATAGGCTGAAACCAAATTTGGATTCTATTGCGCCTGTCTGTATATATTTATGAGTATGAGCTTTAATTCCTGGCGTTATCCTTAACATTATATTCTGCGTGCATTCCTTCTGGCCCGCAATTTCATTAACTGCTTTCAGTTCTTCAAAATTATCAACTATAAAAGTCCCGACTTTATAATCTATGCCAAAATTTATTTCATCAATCGATTTATTATTGCCATGAAAATATATTTTTTTCGGATCAAAACCGCTCCTTATAGCGATAAAAAGCTCTCCTCCTGTTGATACATCAATTGAAAGGCCCTGCTGCTTTATGAGCTGGCACATGGCAATAGTGCAGAAGGCTTTTGAGGCATATATTATTTCGGAGCTGAAATCTTCAAATGTGAAATATTTTAAATAATCACTGCACTGTTTTTTAACAGTTGCAATGTCTACTATATATAAAGGTGTGGCGTATTTTGCTTTTAAGTCTTCGACATCGCATCCACCGATTGTTATTTTTCTTTCGTCGTTTATGGCTGCAGTAACTGGAAATAGCATATAATATCCCTTCTTTTTATATTATTTTAACTTATTTTAATAATTGCAAAAAATTTTATCCACTGCTGAAATATTTAAAACTTCTGAAATCTTAAAAGCCTTTT
>JAFGMJ010000009.1 GCA_016927635.1 Actinomycetota bacterium | reverse complement strand
GAAAATATCAATGAAGTCCTGTTTCTGGTATGGAAGTATTGTCATTAGAGCATCTCTTCTTGATTTTTCATCCCTGGCAACAATCATTTTCCTGACCGCTTTTATTCTTGACGCCTCAAAAAACATATGCTCTGTCCTGCACAGGCCAATACCCTCAGCTCCAAATTTTTTTGCAACTTCAGAATCTTTTGGAGTATCAGCATTGGTCCTGACGCCGATTTTACGGAACTCATCCACCCATTCCATAAATATGCCGAAATTGCCTGAAAGTTCAGGATCTATAACCGGCATTTCACCAGCAAAAAGTTCACCTGTTCCACCATCAAGCGTAATCCACTCACCTTTTTCAATTTTCATATCACCAACTGTGAAATAATTTTTCTTTTCAAAAACTTTTATTTCTTCCGCACCGGCCACGCAACATTTGCCCATGCCTCTTGCAACCACAGCCGCATGGGAAGTCATGCCGCCTCTGGCAGTTAAAATGCCCTGCGCTGTAGCCATGCCTTCTATATCTTCAGGGGATGTCTCTGTCCTTACAAGTATTACCTTGTTGCCGATTTTTGATTCTTCTACCGCATCAGCAGCATGGAAAACAGCTTTGCCGACTGCTGCTCCCGGCGATGCCGGCAGGCCTTTTGCCAGAACTTTTGCTTTTGCCTTTGCCTTTGGATCAAGCTGTTTATGAAGGAACTGGTCAAGCTGTGACGGTTCCACCCTGAGGACTGCCGTCTGTTTATCTATAAGCCCTTCATTATACATATCCACTGCAATCTGTACTGCTGCAGCTGCTGTCCTTTTACCTGTCCTTGTCTGCAGCATAAAAAGTTTTCCTTCCTGGAAGGTGAATTCCAGATCCTGCATATCCTTGTAATGCTCTTCAAGTGTCTTGAATATATTTGTAAGCTGTTCATATATTTGCGGCATCTCAACCTTTAATTTATCAATAGTCTGCGGAGTCCTTATGCCTGCTACAACATCTTCACCCTGTGCATTTATCAGATATTCACCGTATTGCACATTTTCACCTGTTGAGGGATTACGTGTAAATGCGACACCTGTTCCCGAATGATTCCCCATATTTCCAAAAACCATAGTCTGTATATTTACAGCTGTTCCAAGCGTATGAGGTATTTCATAAAGATTTCTATAAGCAATTGCCCGGTTATTGTTCCAGGAATCAAAAACCGCATTTATTGCCATCTTTAGCTGCTCATATGGATCCTGGGGAAAACTTTGCCCTTTAGCATTCATTACAATATCTTTATATATTGAAACAAGTTCTTTTAAGTCTTCCGCGCTTAAATCAGTGTCAACTTTTGCGCCCTTATTTTCTTTATGATCGTGAATTGCATGTTCAAAATCAGCATGCTCAACACCCATGACGACATCTCCGAACATCTGTATAAATCTTCTGTAAGCATCCCATGCAAATCTTTCATTGCCTGTTTTTTTTATAAGCACCTCGACTGTGGAGTCATTTAAACCAAGATTTAAAACAGTATCCATCATTCCCGGCATTGAAACAGCCGAACCAGACCTTACTGAGACCAGAAGAGGGTTTTGATTGTCATTAAACTTCATACCCATCTGTTTCTCCAGTTTTTCAAGATTTTCAAGTACCTGCTCCCATAAACCTTCAGGCCATTTTTTCCCAAGTTCATAAAAAAGGTTACAGGTCTCTGAAGTAATGGTAAACCCGGGAGGAACCGGAAGGCCTATATTGGTCATCTCGGAAAGATTTGCCCCTTTTCCTCCAAGGAGCATTTTCATATCCTTTGTCCCTTCACCAAAAAAATAAACATATTTTTTTACTGCCATTTAATTTTCCTTTCTTAAAAAATAATCCTTAAATTTTTAAAAACATTAAAAATAACTGTTATATAAAAACAGCAAACAAAAATCCTTTAAATTAAATCATAAAATCAGTTTAATTTAAACTGTATAATTAAGATGTTTACTGCTGAAGCAATTTTGAGAAATCAGCATAAAGCAGGTACATATCAAGGCAGCGTTTAATAAGATTGATTCTATTATTCTTTAAATTATTATCTTTGTCCATGACAAGGACATTGTCAAAAAAATCATTTACATATTCCGAAAATCCGCAAAGGACTTCAAGAGCACTGCTGAACTCTTTTTTTGAAATGATTTTTTGCAATTGATTTTCTCTGGATATAAGCTCGTTATAAAGAATGATTTCATGTTTTTGTGCCAGATATTTTTTCTCGACTTGACTAAAACTTTTGCCCTTTATTATATTGCTGCATCTAATAAGCGGGTCAGAAAGAAAAGAAATGTCATTGCCCTCTTCAATATATTTAATAAGTGCATCATATTTTAAGCTTATATCAATAATACTGTTAAAACCTGCATTCCTTATAGCATCAAAAACATCTGTTCTTTTCTGCTCCTTTTCAAGATTGAACCTGTATCTTGCAAATATGAATTCTGTTATTTCGCGTATTTTCCCTTTAACGTCAATATTGGTCAAATCAAAATTTTCCAGGTATAAGCCTGCGGCAAATTCAGCCAACCCGGCTATATCAATATTATAATTTTTCTTTAGGGCGGTAAGTATTATGCCAGATGCTTTTCTTCTTAAAGCAAAAGGATCCTCTGAACCCGAGGGAATGTTTCCTGCAAGGAATATGCCGGCAATTGTATCGATTTTATCTGATATTGAGGTAATTGCGCCTGTGTCCGAACTTGGAAGAATATCCTGGGCAAAACGTGGAAGATAATGTTCAAATAATGCATCCACTACATTTGTGGCTTCACCCATCTCTTTTGCATACTCGCTGCCTACAAGTCCCTGAAGCTCAGGAAATTCCACCGCAAGATTTGTGACAAGGTCACACTTACAGAGCCTAGCTGCTCTTTTGGTATCTTTATAAAGTTGTTCCGAATTATCAAATATATAACCGCTATTTTGCAGCATTTCTATTATTTTGCTGCTTATTTTTTCAAGCCTTGAAGCTTTATCATACAATGTCCCTATTTTAGAGTAAAATACTACACCTTTCAGTTTTTCCAGCCATATTTCAAAGCTGTGTTTTTTATCTTCTTCATAAAAAAACTTGGCATCGCTTAGACGTGCCTTTAAGACTCTTTCATTGCCCTTTATTATCGCGCCGCTTCTGTCACAATTGCCATTCTGTATGGTTATAAATGTTGTTGAAATGTTCCCATTTATATCCAGCACAGCAAAATATCTCTGATGATGCTGAATAGCTTTTATCAGTATCTCTTTAGGTATATAAAGATACTGTTCTGGAAATCTTCCCGTCAGGACATTAGGAGTTTCAACAAGATTTACAACTTCTTCTATCAGGTCCTGGTCAAGAACAGCCCTGTAATTTTGGGCCCATTGATTTTTCTCAATTTCATCAATCTGGTCCAGAATCTTCTGCCTGCGTTTTTGCGGTTCGGCTATGACAGAGGCTTTATTTTCAAGAAAATCTATATAATCCTGCAGTTTTTCAATACCGCTTATTTCAAGTTCAATATTTCCTGTCATCCTGTGACTGCGTGTTTTATTGGAAGAGGAGATATTTTCTATTTCAAATTTGATTATTTCATTTCCAAAAAGTGCGGCTATCCATCTTATAGGCCTTGCAAACTTAATCGAGTAGTCCCCCCATGTCATCTGTTTGGAAAAAGAAAGGGATAAGATTGCCTGTTTTAAAATCTCAGGTAACAGTAAAACTGATTTTTTTGGCTCTTCTGTAAATGAATAACCCATATACTTACCCCTTGGGGTGTCAATTTCTTTAAGTTCTGAAGCATCAATGCCCAGGCTTTTGGCAAATCCCGTTGCTGCCTGGGAATATCCCCCTCCATTTTCATAAGCTATTTTTAAAGGCGGGCCCATTGCTGTTTTTTCAACGCTTTTCTGCTGCTCCCCTGCATTTTTAACATATGCTATTATCCTTCTGGGGGTTGCAAGCGTAACAATATCTTCAAATTCTATATTGTTTGCAGAAAGGCCCTCAGAGATAAGGTTTTTGATATTTTTTAGCCCCTCAATCATGCATGATGAGGGAAGCTCTTCTGTGCCTATTTCAAGCAGTAAATCTTTTCTCATATCTGTAAATTTCTTTTATTTGTATTATTTTCTTAAACATATACTTAAAAACACAGCCAGTCTTTATCCGGAGATATTACTGCGCAGGAGCGGATAGCCCGCATCCTCTCTCTGCCTTAAATATTCGGCGCACAGCGATTTTGCAAGATTTCTCACCTTTGCTATGTAAAGCGTTCTCTCCGCTACGCTGACCGCCTCCCTTGCATCCAGGAGATTAAAGATGTGCGAACATTTAAGCACATATTCATGAGCAGGATAAACCAGATTTTTTTTGATTACGCTGTGAAATTCATTTTCATATCTGATAAAAAGATCCTGCAGCATTTCTATATCAGCGACTTCAAAATTATATTCCGACCACTGTTTTTCAGAATCAAGAAGCACATCCCCGTAAGTAAGACTATCGTTCCATTTCAGTTCCCAGAAACTATCCTTATCCTGCAGATACATTGCAATTCTTTCCAGGCCGTATGTCAGTTCTGCTGAAACAGGCTTTAATGAAAAACCGCCCATCTGCTGAAAATATGTAAACTGGGTTATTTCCATACCGTCAGCCCATACTTCCCAGCCAAGTCCTGCAGCTCCAATAGTGGGAGACTGCCAGTCATCCTCGACAAACCTGATATCATGGCTGTCAAGCTCTATTCCAAGCTGCTCAAGAGAGCCAAGATACTGTTCAACTACGTCATCAGGAGAAGGTTTTAAAAGAACCTGGAACTGGTAATAAAACTGTGTCCTGAAAGGGTTTTCGCCATATCTGCCGTCAGTGGGCCTTCTGCTGGGTTCAACATAGGCCACATTCCATGGTTCAGGGCCAAGGCATCGCAAAAAAGTATCCGCGTTAAATGTGCCAGCGCCTTTTTCAAGGTCAAGCGGCTGCCTTATAATACATCCTTTGCCTGCCCAGTATTTTTGAAGATTAAAAATTATATCCTGGAAGTTCATAATTTTCTAATTTTAATGATATTGCAGTTAATAGTCAATTTGATTATCCTGGTTTTTTTTAAGGATAAAAAAGAAAAGAAATTATTCTTTTATACTTTTTAAATAAACTGCAGTATTTATACTCAAATCATAATGATACTTTAAGTATTCTTCAAGCAGGCCAAAAATTTCATCAAGTTCCACCGAAGATATATGCGACTCCATGCATATTTTCATTTTTTCGTTAAAAAGGGTGCATAGAAAATCATAACTTTTAAAATCGATCATTTTTTTCATATCAGTAATATTTTTAATATTTTTTTCGCAGTTTTCACACAATATGCCTCCAAGCCTTATTGAAAAATAGATATTACTGTTTTTTTTATTTGCAGGGTAAACAGTAAAAGATTGTGGTTTAATTTTTTTTCCGCAAACACTGCATGAATATATAAGCGGAGGGTAACCGGTTATTTTTAAAAATTTGGCAATAAAAAAAACAGATATCTTTTGCAATTCATTTATATCTTTTTCTTTTGAAGAGTCTATGCTTTTTAGGCAGGCGCACAAAAGTTTAAAAATAACCGGACTCATTTCAGCTTCGCTGAAATGTGTCTTTAAAACAACTTCGCAGATAAACTGTGCGAAAATAAATTTATTGAAATCTGACGGTATAAGCGAAAAATTTTTTTTAAGTTCTGCCTGGTTAATAATATCCAGGTTCCTGCCCGCTGAAATTTCAAGCTCCAGTACATTAAAAAGCTCAAGCCTTCCCCCAAATTTGCTTTTGATTTTCCTGGCGCCTTTGGCAACAGCATTTAGAAGTCCCTTATCATTTGAAAAAAGCTTCAGTATTTTATCGGCTTCACCAAGGTTATAGGACTTAAGTACTATTGCTTCAGTCTTATAGGAAGACATTTTTATTTACCAAAAAGTTCCACATATTCATCTATTATATTCAGTCCGCTGCTTGTGCCAAGTCTTGTGGCTCCCGCATCTATCAGGGCCTGGGCATCTTTAAAAGACCTTATGCCTCCAGCAGCTTTGACCCCGATATTTCTGGTGACTATTTCTCTTATCAGCCTAACGTCATCAAGTTCTGCGCCTCTGTTTCCAAACCCTGTGGCAGTTTTTATAAAATCTGCGCCTGATACTTCAACAATTTTACATATTTCTATTATTTCTTCTTTTTCCAACGCGCCTGCTTCAATTACAATCTTTATATTAATCTGTTTATTATATTCTGCCATCTGCTCTCGCCTTATTACGCTTATGATTACTCCTATTTCTTTTTCTATATAAGAAAAGTTGCCTGATTTTATCATGCCAAGATTTATTACCACATCCAGTTCGTCTGCGCCTTTTTTTACATTATCCCTTGCTTCAAAAACTTTTGTCTCAATTGTATTTGCACCCATTGGATATCCCACCACTGAACAGACTTTTACATCTGAGCCAGATAGTATTTTTTTTGCGACAACCACATATGAAGGATTTACGACAACGGCGGCAAAATGGTTCTTTTTGGCGCTGATGCACAGGCTTTGAACCTCACTTACTGTAGCCACCGGCCTTAAAAGAGTCTGGTCTATTGTTTTTGCAAGTTGTTCTCTGGTTAACAGCTTAACCACCTTACCTTTCTAAATTTTATAATAAAGTATTTATTTATTTTTAATCAAATCCAAACCTGTTTAAAAACTTTTCGTTTTTTGTCCAATTTTCCAAAACTTTAACCCAAAGCGAAAGATATACTTTCATGCCTAAAAGCTTCTCCAGGTCTTTCCTGGAGGACTCCCCTGTTTTTTTAAGCAGGCTGCCTGATTTGCCGATTATCATTGGCTTATGAGATTTTTTTTCAACAAATATGCTGCAGTCTATTTTGCTTATTTCTTCATTTTTACCGGTTCTTGTTTTTTCGATACTTTCCACTTCTACATTCACACTGTGAGGCAATTCCTCAAACAGATTTTCTGATAATTTTTCCCTAATTATTTCCGATATCATTTTATTCAAGGGCATATCAGTGACTGTGCCTGAAGGAAAATATTCAGGCCCTTCAGGCAGGTAATCTATTATTGTATTTAAAAGAAATGAAACATTTTCCCCTGTTGATGCTGAAACTGGTATTATGTTTTTAAAAAAACTGAATTTGTTTTTTAATTCAGGCAATGAATCGATAACTGATCTTTTTTCTTTTTCATTTAGCAGGTCTATTTTATTGAGGGCAAGTATTTTTGGCCTGGTTCTGTTTTTTATTTTATCAAAAACATAGAGATCGCCTGTGCCTATACCTTTTGATGCATCGGCCAATACAACAATCAAATCCACGTCATCCAAAACCTTATATATTATCATATTTAATTTTTCGCCAAGCAAATCCTTTGGTTTAAAAAATCCCGGACAATCCACAAATATTGCCTGCGCATCATCAGTATTATATATGCAGTTTATCCTGTTCCTTGTTGTCTGAGGCTTATCAGATACAATGACAACATTTTTATTGAGGATAGTATTTATAATAGTTGATTTGCCGACATTTGTCCGGCCCGTCATTCCAATAAATCCTGATTTAAACATCTGCGGTACTTTCCAGCATTTTTTAATAATTTACTGAATTCACAGTATAAGCTTCATCAGATACCTGTTTCTGCCTCTGCCGTATTCATCAAATTCGGTTTTGACTATCTCAAAACCACAGCCCTTGTAAAGACTGACTGCTGCAATGTTTTCGGGAACTGCTGTAAGCTCTATGCTGTCGAAATCTTCACTTTTAAAAAGTTCTGCAACATATTTTAAAAACATTTTACCTAAACCTATGCCCCTGAAACCGTCAACAATATAAAAAGAATGAATGAATGCAGTTTTTTTATTTTGCCAGCATCTGATGGCCTGGCATACTCCTATTATTTCGTTATTTTGATTAATTGCTGTTATAAATCTGCCATACCTGATAATAACTGGTATCTGCCACTCATTAAGCGCAGCATCCTGACCCAGATTTTCAATTTCCAGCTTTTGTATGGTTCCAATAAGCCCGCAGTCAAAGTCTCTTATAATCTTAAAGTTTACATTATTATTGCTCATAATCTTTTAAGACAAAAACATATCTTTATTTAATTTTACATTATGTGTCAATAAAATTAATGAAAAAATTAAAAATAAAAAAACGAAGATTGACTTGCTTTCAGTCAAATAAAACAGAGTTAAGTAGAAATTATTGACATTGAATGATTTTTTATCAGGGGAAAAATCTTAAAAGCACATCTTTTAATATCGTGTTCTGTAAGCTGTCCATTGATTCAAAATCAATGTCATTTTCATGATCATAGCCGTAAAGATGCAGTATGCCATGTATTATAAGCAAAGCTATTTCTTTTGAAACATCCCATTCTTGCCTTGATTTTCCGGAAATATTATCCATGTTCTTCGAAGCAGTGATTTTTACATTATCAACATCGTAAACTCCGGCAGACCTTATAGAAGCATTACTGGCAGCTATTTCCGGACAGATTATTATTTCCCCGACAACATTAAAACCATATTTTTCTATCATTTCATCAGTATCGGCAGGCACTTTGAATCCATCAGGTTTAATTGATTCCCTGTATGAAAAAGAAATCACGTCTGTGGGGCCATTAACATTTCTGTATTTGCGGTTAAGTTCACTTATTTCGCCGGAATCTACAAATATTATATTCACTTCTGTATTTTTATTTGAGTCAAATTTATCTGCTACATAAACAGCAATCTTTTTTAATAACGCAGATTCAAGATTAATTATTTTTTGCTTGTTTATAAAAATTACTTTCAATATTATAATCCCGTTATATTATTTTTTAACCGTACAAAAATCCCGGTAAATCAAAATAGATAAACCGAAACATAATTATTTTAGGCTATGGCAAATTTCTTAAGTGCCATTTCCCACAGCTTTTAAATTCTGTCCCGGATATGTAAGCCTTGAATGATAAATGGATATCAGGCCGTCTTTTAAACTCTGTTTTACAATATTTATCTCTCTTAAAGTTATTTCAGCTTCATTAAGCTGGCCATCTTTTATTTTATTGTCAAATATATAATCGACCATCTGCTCGACTTTTTTTGGAGTTATCTCTTCAATGGACCTGACAGCAGCTTCTGAGGCATCAGCAAGCATTAGAATTGCTGCTTCCTTTGTCTGGGGCTTTTTCGTCTGATATCTGAAATGGCTCTCAACAAGCGCTGAGTTTCCGTTTGAGGTCCTTATTGTTTCCAGGTCTTTCTGTTTTTCATAAAAATATGTCATAAGTGATGTGCCATGATGCTGGGCAATAACCGAAATTACTCTTCTGGGCAATTTATTTTTTATTGCATCTTCAACACCGTCCCTTATATGACTGGCCAGTATATTTTTACTCATGGAAGGGTTAAGCTTGTCATGGACGTTATCCATTGCCCCCTGATTCTCGTAAAAATATTCAGGCCTTCTCATTTTGCCGAGATCATGATACAGAGCTGCTACTTTTACAAGAAGCGAATCAGCTCCAACTGCTTTGGCGGCATTTTCTGAAAGATGAGATACAAGCAGGCTATGATTATATGTGCCTGGCGCTTTTATCAGCATTTCTTTTAAAATGGGCTGGTCTGTGTGAGAAAGTTCAAGAAGACCCATTGCTGTGACTATTTTAAAAGCCGACTCAATAAAAGGCATCAGCCCGATTGCAAGTATTGCGCATATTACACCATTTAAAAGCCCCATAGCTGTGTAAAGTGCTATAGTTGCAGGCTGGGCACTGAAAAGATTTACAATAAAAAACATGAAAGCCAGAATAAGAGCACTTATAAAACCGCTTCTCATTATCCCGGATCTCTGTGAATAATTGGAAATAAGATATGTGGAAAAGATCCCGCCTATCATATATGCTATTGTAAGGCTGAAATCCATATTTGTAACTATTCCTGCGAAAAATGCAAGACTTACCGTGATGATTATGCCCAGATTGGCATTAAAAACTATCGTCATGATAATTGAAACTGCAATTATTGGGAAAAGATAGTTCCAAAGATTCAGATGTATTGAAGCAAGGGTGTTTAGGCCTTTGATTATACCCATAAAAACTACAAGAAAGATTGATATCATCAGTAACTTTCTTATATTATTATATATTGCAATTTCAAACTTATGGAGATAAAGGCCAAGCATTGTCACAATAGCCAGGACCACAAGGGAAATATAAAGGTATCTTGTCCAGTTTATTTCCTGCTCCAGAAGACCCAGTTTCTGCAATATTATAATGTCATCCTCTTCAACAATATCACCTTCAGAAACAATTATCTGCCCTTCAAGTATGCTCACCATATGAGGTGGTGTTTTAAGCCTTGCTTCCTGTCTTGCTTTCTCGGTCGCTTCAGGACTGAAAGTTGCAGTGGGCTTTATATTTGCCTGAAGAACTGATATTGCAAGTGGCTTTAAGGGCGAAGGTATATTTGTATTATTGATTACTATGTCACTGACTGTACTTTTTACGAAATCGACTTCAGTCGGCTTTATCTTTTCACCCATTATATCTTTTGCGACATTTGAAGTCTGCTCCATCAGGATTTTATTTTCTTCAAGAGTCAGCCCAAGCAATGAGCTTACAGCTGATTCAGGATAGCTGTTTCCAAAAAGATTTGTAAGATATGTAATCTTTTCAGCATCAGTTTTATCCTCTTTTGTCTTTACTATCTGTCCAAGCAGGAAAAAATACTTGATCTGATAAAGAACTCCTTCCCTTCCGTTAAGGACTTCAGTATCATATTCATAAACATCTTCAACCTGTGCTTCATTTTTATTACGGTCTTCTTCTGTTCTGGCTGTATTTTCAAATTGAATATTCTGGTTGGCTTTAATTGTTCGCGGACTGGGTCTATCAAGCTCAATTCCAATATCAGGGGTATAATTATATGAAAGTATTGCCGCTATTGCCACTGCAGTCAAAATAAAAACATATATTCTTTGCGCAGTTTTGCTTCTGAATGAAAAATACTTCCATAAAAAACCTTTTGGGCTGTTTATGCTTTCATACTCACCAGATTTTATTAATTCCTTTGTTTTTACCTTTAAATTTTTATTTTTAGCTATCATTTTTTATCTCCTGTGTGGAGGACTCCTCGTACAATTTATATGCATCAACTATCTTCTGTACAAGTGAGTGCCTTACAACATCACGGGATGTAAGATATATAAAATCTATTCCGCTTATATCTTTTAATATATTTCTCACATGTATAAGGCCCGATTTTTTTTCAGCGGGCAAATCAACCTGTGTTATATCCCCGGTCACGACTATTTTAGAGCCAAAACCCAGTCTGGTCAAAAACATCTTCATCTGTTCAGGAGAGGCATTCTGGGCTTCATCCAGGATTATAAATGAGTCATTCAATGTCCTGCCCCTCATATATGCCAGAGGCACAACTTCTATAACACCTATATCCATATAATGCTGAAAAGTTTCCACATCAATCATCTCATAAAGCGCATCATATAGAGGCCGCAGATATGGGTTTACTTTATCATAAAGATCACCAGGAAGAAAACCCAGTTTTTCTCCTGCTTCAACCACGGGTTTTACAAGTATTATCCTTCCTGTTTCATTGTTGACAAGCGAACCTACAGCCATTGCAAGAGCAAGATATGTCTTACCGGTTCCGGCAGGACCTATGCCAAAAACAATTGTATTATCCCTTATGGACTCAATATATTTTTTTTGACCCTCAGTACGCGGTTTTATTTTTTTACCGCTGTTTACAATAATGAACTCACTGAATATCTCATGGGGTTTGGCTGAAGATTTCTCTTCCATTATTTTTATAGAATCACTGACTTTCTCCAAATCCAGTTTCTGGCCAAGATTTATCTGCAGGGTAAGTTCTCCCAGAAGTTTTATAACCTTCTGGACATTCTTGTTTTTTCCGCTGACTTCAATATCGTTACCAAGTACAAAAATATCAACACCATATTCATTTTCAATCAGCCTGATAAGTTTATCCCGGTCGCCAAGCAGCTCCGCTATTGAATGATTTTTTGTAAAATCTAGGTTTATTTTTTGCCTGGATTGATACAAGAGCACCTCCTGTAAAAACACCTGTTATTAGTATGATTTAAAGCATAATATAATTATAACAGGTAAAAGATATATTAGCCCGGGGGCCATTTAAAATCTCTTTTTCCCATTATATGAAAATGGAGATGATCAACACTCTGGCCGGCCGAGGTTCCCGTATTTGTAACTACCCTGAATCCTGAGCTGTCAAGGCCCAGCTCTTTCGCTATTTTTGAAATGGATTTTACAAGCTCACATATCTGGTCACATGCCAGCTTATCTATCTGCACAATCGAACTTATATGTTGTTTAGGCACAAGCAGAAGATGCACAGGCGCCTGAGGGTTTATATCTTTAAATACAACCACATTTTCATTTTCATATATTATGTCACTTTTAATCTCTTTGTTTATAATTTTACAGAATAAACAATCTTTCACTAAATTTCCCTTTTAAATTTCAATAATAAACGATTTTTCGTATTAACACTTAAATATTAATTATCTTAGTTTTTTAAAATTTTATCAAAAATTTCATTACAAAGAATAGAAATTATACTCTTTTATTTAATAATTACAATCTGTTAAAAATGCCCCTTTTTTGAGCAGAATTATAAAATATTTTTTATCGAATTAAAAAACCAAAACTCCATATAATCCGTCAAGATATTTTTTTTCTGCTTTAACATTGATTATTTTGCACTTTTTCCTTATATAATCTTTGGAATGCATTTTAAAATAAACTTTCAGGTAATTCTCTGAAGTCCCGTAAGCAATGCCGTTTCCTGTATCATAAGCCTCACATACGACCTTGAGGGTCTTGCCTGTAAAATTTCGCAAATATTCTTCTCTTAATTCTTCACCCAGGTCCCTGGCTTTTTTACTTCTTTGAGATTTAAGTCTTTCGTCTATTTGTCCATCCATTGCGCTTGCTGCCGTATTATTGCGCACTGAGTATTTAAAAACATGTGTTTTTGCAAATCCTGCTTCCATCATTGTACTAAGAGTGTCCTGAAAATCTTCATCAGATTCACCTGGAAAGCCTGCAATTATATCAGTAGTTATAACAAGGCCAGGAATCTCATTTTTTAAGGCCTGTATCCTTTTTAAAAAAAACTGACAGCTGTATTTTCTTTTCATAGATTTAAGAATTTTTTCACTCCCGCTTTGCAGAGGTATATGCAAATGCGGCGCTACCCTGCTGCCTCCTGACTGTATTGCCTGAATCAGGTCACTGTCAATTTCATTTATTTCAATAGAACTCAGCCGTATTCTTTTAATAGAAGTTTTTTCAAGTGTTATTCTAAGCAGATTTGCCAGATTCGTTTTGACATTTTTGCAGTTTTTAAAAATATCTTCAGTGATATAAGATTCTTTCCTGAAATCAGCGCCGTAGCGCCCTATATGTATTCCGGTAAATACTACCTCTTCAAACCCGTCTGCTTCAAAATTCAGCAGTCTCTCAATTACAACATTTTCAGGCGTGCTTTTATAAGAACCTCTTACAAAAGGCACTATGCAGTAACTGCAGTTCTGTTCACATCCATCCTGTATTTTAACAAGAGCCCTGCTGTGCAGGTAAAAATCCTCGCCATCTTTACTGATTTCCGGCAAACTTTTGCCGGCATCTGAATTAAAATCCATAAATGACGGTGTGCCCTTTTTATCTGCAGAACCGGAAGTGCGGGCTGAAATTAAGTCAGGAATATCTTCTTTTCTTGAATTATATATGACACTGCTTGCGCCAAGATTTTTAAATACTTGCTCATTAAATGCTGTGCCGCAGCCTGTTACAATTATTTCAGATCCAGGGTTAAAAGTCCTTGCCCTTCTTATATATTGCCTGACCTTTTTATCAGCAGCTGATGTCACGGTGCAGCTGTTTATTATAATATATGAAGGATTTGAATCCAGCGGGACAGGCACACAATCCTGCTTTATAAGTCGCCTTGCGATATCATCAGACTCACAAAGATTTGTCTTACAGCCAATTGTGTGTATGTGAAAAGATAAATCATTCATTTTCTTTTAAAATTTATAATTTGATCAAATAGTCAATAACAGATAAAAAATAAATTGCAGCAGTTTCAGAGCGCAAAATATTTTTGCCGAAATTAAAAGGTATAGCGCCTTTTAAGATAAGTGAGTCTATTTCAGAATCTTCAAAGCCTCCCTCAGGCCCGATTATATAGGATACGCTTTCAAAATTTTTTAATTTCCTGCTGTCCAGGTAAAATGCGGGTTTTTCATCCGCTTTTCCAAAAGTTTTTTGTCTGGCATTTTTCTCCAGCGCAATGAAAAAAACACTTGAATCACTTATTTTTAAATCATTTATTTTTACGTAAGGATTTATGCTGCAAATAAAATCTCTTTTGCACTGCTTTGATGCTTCTACGGCTATTTGCTGCCATCTTGCAAGTTTTTTATCTGCCTGTCTTTCATCCTTAAGCTCCGGAACAGCTCTTGAGCTTATTACCGGCGTTATGCTCTCAATACCGATTTCTGCTGTTTTCTGTATGGCTGCTTCCATAGCTTCCTTCTTAAGCATACATAAAAAAAGGTAAATAAAAGGCCTGCTTTTATTTATTTCATAAGTAGTGTTTATTACAAGCATTGCGCTGTCTTTTTCTATCTGTGAAACTGTTGTGACATATCTTCTTTTTGCATTGTCAGAAATATATACAGTTTCACCTATTTTAGCCCTTAAGACTTTTACAAGGTGTTCAAAATCATTGCCCTGAATAATTATAAAACCGTCTTTGACTGCATTTTTGCTAAGAAAAAAATATGGGTAGCTCATTATGGATTAAAGGAAAAATCATTTTTTAAAGGCATTCTTTATATTTGACAGTATGCCGGAAGCGCCATCACCGACAGCCTCATGGCGCCCTTCAGCATATTTTTTTAGAAGCTGTATCTCTTCATTATTGAGGTCATCAGGTATATTCACATTGATTAATATTATATGATCGCCTCTTCTGTTGCTGTTAAGGGGGATTATGCCTTTACCTTTAAGGATAATTCTTGAATTTGGCTGTGTCCCGGGTTTAACAGATATCTCTTCATTCCCGTCAAGAGTCTCTATTTCAATTTTTGTGCCGAGAGCAGCCTGGGCAAAGGATATGTCAAGCATTGTTTTAACATTATCTCCATCCCGTTTCAGAAAAGGGTGCGGCTTTACCTTTATACTTATCAGTAAATCTCCTTCAACAGAACCGTATCCTCTTGAGTTGCCTTTATGGGCAAGCCGGAGCTGAACTCCATCGCTCACTCCAGAAGGTATATCTACAGAAATTTTTTTCTTTACTTTTAAATATCCTTTTCCTCCGCATTTTGTGCAGGGTTTCTTAACTATTCTGCCTTTGCCTCCACAGTTATGGCATACAGAAGTTGTTATAAGGCTGCCAAGAAAAGTATTTCTGCTGGTTCTTACCTGTCCGGTCCCTCCGCATACGCTGCATTTGGCTACATCTTCATCCTTTTCTGCCCCACTGCCATTACATTGTTTACAAAGCACATCTGCAGAATATTCTATTTCTTTTTTTGTTCCAAATGCAGCTTCTTTAAAGTCAATGGTTATTTCACTGTAAACATCTGTACCATGTTCACGCCTGGCGGAACCGGAATACGAGTTCGAATAACCTCCGCCAAATCCTCCTCCAAAAAACATATTAAAGATATCCCCGAAACCAAATTCAGAAAATACGCTGTCAAAATTGATCCCATCAAAAAGGTTTCCGCTGAAACCATAAGTATCATACTGCCTTCTTTTATCTTCATTGCTTAAAACAGCATAAGCTTCTGATATTTCTTTAAATCTTTCTTCATATTCAGTATTACCATTGTTCACATCAGGATGAAACTGCCGCGCAAGCTTGCGGTAAGCCTGTTTAATTTCAACCTGGCTGCAATCCCTGTTTACTCCAAGAACCTCATAATAATCTCTTTTATTTTTTGCCAATAAAATCACTCCAAAAAATCATTATTTAAAACACTTAGCTGAATAAATCCTTTAGATTTTCAGCAAAAGCATTTATTATATTTACAATTTTAAAATAGTCCATTCTTTTGGGCCCAAGCACGCCTACCATGCCTGTTGAATGACCGCATAGCCTGTATTTTGATGCAACCAGGCTTAAGTCATCCGTACCCTCTTCAGAAATTTCTGATCCTATTTTAATGACAAACTCCTCTTTTTCTGAAAAATTCATAAACATTTCAGCTAGAAGATATTCGTTTTCTATAATATTTAATATCTTCTGTATTTTTCTTACATCTATGAAGTCGGGCTGGTTAAGTATGGAAGATGCGCCATGCATAAATACTCTATTATAAAGAAATGCCTCCTGCGCACAGTTTCTTACCGATTCTATTATCTTTTTTAAAAGCGGTATAAGATATGAATAGCTTTCTGAAATCCTGATGTTTAAAAAATCGATATCTGCTATGTTTTTGCCCCTGAAATTAGAATTCAAAATATTTGAGACACTCTGGAAATCAAGACTATTATAAGGTCCCTCAATTACAAAGCTTTTCTTATAAACCCTTCCTGTGTCGGTAATAAGCACAAGAAGCATATTTCCCATGCTCAGTTCCAGAAGTTCAATATGCCTGAATTTACTCTGGTAAACTGCAGGAGCAACTATCATAGAAAGATAGCTTGTGATTTTGGCAAGCTGCTCGGAAGATTTTTTAAGTATGGTATCTATTTCCATTTTCCTGTCGACATCAAGCAAAATGCCGGGTAGATTATTTCTTTTTTCAGGTAGCATTATTGCCTCATCCTTTAGAAAACTGTCCACAAAAAACCTATAACCTTTATCTGAGGGCATCCTGCCAGCAGAGGTATGGGGATGTGTAAGATAGCCGAGCTTTTCAAGCTCAGCCATTTCTTTTCGTATTGTTGCAGAGCTTAAGCCAAGCGAGGTCCCCTCAACAATATTCTGTGAAGAAACCGGTTCAGCAGTATCGATAAACCTCACTATGACTTCTTTTAATATTTCTTTTTTCCTGTCCGTCAGTCTCATAATAATCAAAAGCCTGTTTGCCAATCCTTAT
>JAFGMJ010000100.1 GCA_016927635.1 Actinomycetota bacterium | reverse complement strand
GCAGTATGCTGGATGAGTCCGGGTCATGCTCAGACTGGGAAAGAAGGTCGGCCGCAATAAATGCCGGCTTTGCAGCGCTGTCTGCAATTATAAGGACCTCGCTCGGTCCTGCAAGGCTGTCTATGCCCACATCACCATAAACTATTTTTTTAGCAGCCGTTACATAGATGTTACCCGGCCCTGCAATCTTATCAACTTTTTTTATATTTTCAGTGCCGTATGCAAATAAGGCAACAGCCTGGGCACCTCCCACACTGTAAACTTCATCTATCCCAAGAATGGCAAATATATAAAGAAGAAGGCTGTCTATTTTTCCGCTGGCGCCTGGGGGCGAACATACCGCAATTTCCTTTACGCCGGCCGCCCTTGCAGGAACTGCTGCCATAAGTATGGAGGAAGGGTATAAAAACCTGCCTCCCGGAATATACAAGCCCACTCTCTCAAGGGGCATCAATAACTGGCCAAGCTTTTTACCTCTTCCGGGTTCTATATTCCATGATTTCGGCTCTTTTTCAAGCTGGACATTGTGGTAATGCTGAAGGTTTGTAAGTGCAACCTCTATGGCGCGGGCAAGTTCAGGATATCTACCAGGTATATTTTTTTTAGCTTTTTCAATCTCAGATAAAGCCACTTTTATATCATCAACACAAGTCGCATTTATTCCGTCATATTTGCTGCAGTATTTAAACAGCGCCTCCTGGCCTGAAACCCTTATATCATCAATTATTTTTGAAACAGATTCAAGTACTTCGCTGTTTATCCGGGTTCTCCTGTTTAAAAAATCTTCTATTTCAAAAATCCCTGAAATTTTTTGAATTTTTAAAAAATCATATGGCATAGCGTGCAATTATTTTCTTTGTAAACACATTCATGTAATATATTAAAAAACATTGATAAATACAAGAATAAAATGCATGTAAAAAAAACACATATAAAACAAAAAATGCTTTTGCATGCATGCTGCGCAAACTGCCTTATGCACCCTTACCAGCTTTTAAAAGACAGCTTTGATATTACGGTTTATTTTTACAATCCCAATATCCACCCCTTTGACGAGTATGATAAAAGGCTGGCCGATGTAAAAAGAGTATGCCAAAATCTTGGAATTAAAATGCATGCCGGTCCTTACGACTGCAGACGCTGGTTTGAGTACACAGACATTTATACAGGTGAGCCTGAGGGAGGCAAGAGATGCAGCTTGTGTTTTTACAAAAGGCTTAAAAGAACTGCAGTTCTTGCAAAAAAGTGCAATTTTGATATTTTTGCTACCACGCTCTCTGTGAGCCCGCATAAAAACGCAGATGTAATAAACAAGGTTGCAGAAGAAATCTCTTCAGATACCGGCATCAGTTATTATTTTTCAAATTTCAAAAAGAAAGACGGATTTAAAAAAACCATGTACATGGCCTCACAGTTCAATGTATACAGGCAAAAATACTGCGGATGCGTTTATTCCATGAAAAAATCCTAGCCTGCCTACTCTTCAGAATCCTCCATCTCCTTCTGCATTTTTTTAATCCTGAATTTCTTGACAAGGTAATTAATTATTATAAGTGCGACTATTATTGCAATTGCATCAAGTATATATACGACTTTTATGCCAAGGAATTCGCTGCTGTCCACCCTGTAATATTCTATTATGGACCTGTAGACAGCATAAACGCCCAAATATGTTGCAAAAATCAGGCCATAGGGAAACCTGTCCGGCCTTCTTTTATAAAGCCTGTGAATTAAAAGCAGCAGCCCGAAAAGAATCATATTTGCCAGAAACTCATAGAAAAATGTGGGATGAAAATATTCTGAATTGGAATATATTGCGGGCCTGTATGGAGCTTCTATAAATATTCCCCATGGCAGGCTTGTTGGCATGCCAAAAGCTTCCTGGTTAAAGTAATTTCCCCATCTTCCTATTGCCTGCCCAAGAATAAGAGCGGGAGAAATGATGTCTGCCCAGAGCCAGAAATCAAGTTTACGTATTTTGCAGAACACCAGCAGAGCAAGCACGCCGCCAAGCATAACGCCCTGTATTGCAAGGCCGCCTCTCCTGAAAGCAAATATATAAGAGAGATTTTGGCTGTAATATGACCAGTTGACAATGACATGCAGAAGCCTGGCACCAAGCACCCCAAATATGACTGCAAAGGGCGCAAAATTGACGACTTCCTCGGGTTTTTCACCCCTATATTTTGCAATGAAATATGAAACAGCTATTCCAATGAGAAGAGCCAGTGCTATAAGTATTCCATACCACCTTATTTCAAATCTTCCAAAACTGAAAGCAATCGGATTTACTGCTGACAATTAATTTCCCCCTGTTAATAGTTTTTATAAATAAGACGTCTTAAAAATATCCTGGAATAATTTGAAATAATAACATATTTTAAAAAAAACTTATATTTCTTAATAATGTTGTTAGCATCTAAAAATTTTTGACAAAAAATAATTTGCCATAAAAGGTATTGGAAAAAACTGTTTGAAGGCTAAGCGGGCATGGTTTTTCTGCCAGGAGGATAGTGAAGCATAAAACCTGACAGTATTTTACTCGCTGGGGAAAAGACTGAGTTCAGGTATTTTTTATGGTTTTCAGTTTCAGTATATGCACACTAACACCTGCTGCCACTGCTACAAGAAGTAATCTCAGCCAGATTATTTGGGTGCCAAAATATATTGAAAGACCTATTGTCAGCCACAAAACAGACAGCGCATAAACTTTGATTTTAAGCGGAACTCCACGCTTTTCCCTATAACTTCTAATATATGAACCGAAAACCCTGTTGTTTACAAGCCAGGAGTAAAATTTCCTGGAACTTTTTGCATAAAGCGCTGCTGCAAGCAGTATGAAAGGAGTCGTGGGGAGCACCGGGATGAAAATCCCTGCTATGCCCACTCCTATGCATAATGTGCCTGTTGATATCAGCAATACTCTCACAGGTTTTTTCAGGAAACTATTTTTTTTACTTTTTTTAACGTCCATTTTAATATTAATTAATTATTAAAAAGTATTGCCGGCATACAAAAAATTAAATTTTACTAATAGCTTTAAAGTTGTTACTGTAATATTGAATAAGCAAAATATAATTTGATAAAATGAAAAGTAAGAAAATTAACATCTTATTCAAGTATTTAACTGCTATAGCAATTCTTTTTTTTACTATTTCTGCATCATTTAATGTTTCATGCCAGGTTAACAATAGCATAACGACTCAGGAAAAATCAAATACTGCAATAAACCGATTAGAAAGCCAAAATAATACTGCTGAAATCATAGATCTTCCGGAAATATCAACCGATAATCATTATCCTCTTGATGAAGCGCTTATGTCCAGGAGATCGATCAGAGATTTTACCGGCCGAAAAATAGACATGGAAAAAATATCAATGATTTTATGGGCCGCACAGGGCATAACCAAAAATGATACGGGCTACCGTACGGCGCCTTCTGCAGGGGCGCTTTACCCTATAGATGTTTATATATTTAAAAGTGACGGCATATATAAATATATCCCCCAGGGCCACAAACTGCATAAGGTAAGCGATAAAGATAAGAGGCTCAAGCTATATGAAGCATGCCTTTTGCAGGAACCTGTAAAAGAAGCGCCATTAAATATAGTCATCATTGCTGAATACGGAAGAACTGAAAAAAAATATGGCAGCCGGGCAATAAGGTATGCCAATATGGAGGCAGGCCATGTGTGCCAGAATATACTTCTTGAAGTGACATCACTGCATCTGGGGGCAGTTCCAATAGGAGCCTTCAGAGATGAAATGGTAATAGAGATAATAGGCTTAACTGATGCGCACACGCCACTTTATGTGATACCTGTGGGATATGCCGAGTAAATTAAAAGAACCATTAAAATATAAAGGGACCTTATTTATTAAGGTCCCTTTATATTTTGTACCAGGGTCTAAACCCTGTTTTGAATATATTGCATGCTGCAAATCAGCAATATAAAAACTAAGGAAGCATAACTGTGTCGATTACATGGATTACTCCATTTGAACACATTATGTCTGTTACAATTACCTGTGCTCCATCAACATATACTTTGCCGTCCTTAATCTCTATTGAAGCATCCTGGCCAAGCACTGTGGGCGCACTTGTAAGATTTACAACATCAGCAGCCATGACTTTTCCTGAAACGACATGGAAAAGAAGTATATTTTTCAGCTGCCCTGTGGGGTCTGCAAGAAGAGCCTCAACTGTACCTGCAGGAAGTTTTGCAAATGCTGCATCTGTAGGCGCAAATACTGTAAATGGACCCGGTCCTGACAGTGTCTCAGCAAGGCCTGCAGCGGTTACTGCAGCAACCAGCGTGCTGAATGTACCAGCCTTTACTGCTGTTTCAGGTATTGTCCCAAGGTCAGTTGTAAATGGCTTAACACCATATTTTGAGCAGAGAAGTATGAATTCTGTGGACCTTGTAAAATGCTTTACAGCATCCATCCTGGAAACACCTGAAGCAAGAATATTTGTCCATGAAGATACTTCATCAGATGAAGGATTTCTGCCAAAAAGACCCATGTAAAGATATTTTACAAACATATCGTCTGAATAACCCGATATCATTGCCTGTGCCTCACTGCTTGCAAGAATGCCTGATACTGTAGTGTCTGCAGCCATTGCTCCACTCTCGAGCCATCCTGCCCAGGTATTGAGTCCGTCTACATCAGGATTTCTTCCAAGAAGATTATTATAAAGATAGGTCACAAAACCTGCTACTCCTGTATCGCTTACAGAATATTTTGCAGCCGGAGGTATCATTACTGTATCTATTACATGTATGACACCATTTGAGCATTCAATGTCTGTAACTACAACTTTTGCGCCTGCTACTTTAACGCCGTCTGTCGTATCGATAGGAAGTATCCTTCCGCTAACGCTAGTTGCGCTTTTAAGATTAACAACGTCAGCTGCCATTACTTTTCCTGAGACAACATGGAAAAGAAGAATGTCTGTAAGCTGTCCTGAAGGATCAGCCAGGAGCGCATCAATTGTGCCGTCAGGAAGTTTTTCAAAAGCTTCATCTGTTGGGGCAAATACTGTAAATGGCCCTGGTCCTGATAAAGTGTCCACCAGTCCGGCAGCAGTTACTGCGGCAACTAAAGTATTGAAGCTTCCAGCACCAACAGCGGTTTCAACTATTGTCTTTGGTGTATCAGCTGCAATAACTGATGGAACTAAAAATACGGATGCGATTGCCATAACAGTAATAGCAACCATCATTATTTTTATAGTTTTTTTCATTGTTTTTTCCTTTCAATGTGTTTTTTAATAAACATCTAAAAAATATATGAAAAACCCCGTTTACAGGGTTGAATTTTAAAAAATAATATTTCCTTAATTATCAGAAACACTCTTTTTACCCCGGCGAAACCCGTTTATTAATTCAACAAGCCTTTCAGGAGAATCGCTTTGCATATAAAATGCATCCATCTTTGCATCTATGGCTTCTCTCTGGCTTTCCCTGTTTATGCCGGTAACAATAAAGTTAATTTCCGGGTAAGCTTTTTTTAAAAGTATAATCATCTCCGGATTATCATCGAAAAAAAACTCCCTCTCAAGTATTACCAGGTCGTTTTTATTATTCCTCAATTGTTCAAGGAAATTTAAATGATCTGCCGCATCCATGGCAATATCATCAGTGCAGTTAAACCTTATTAAAGATTTAAGAGCCGATCTT
Organism: Actinomycetota bacterium; assembly: GCA_016927635.1. Classification (GTDB taxonomy): domain Bacteria; phylum Actinomycetota; class Humimicrobiia; order Humimicrobiales; family Humimicrobiaceae; genus VGAZ01. The sequence continues at coordinate 7,629 of JAFGMJ010000100.1, read as the reverse complement.
ACCAGCCTGTCTTTTATTGCCAACAATATTTTCAATTACAATCCTTAATTATTATTATATAAGTATAATTATACTTTGGCTTATTTTATTGCATATACGCATATGGCTAATAAATAGGCTAGTTTTTAACTGGACAATCGGGCAGTTTGACGGATAAAAGATCAGCTTATAATATTATTTTTTATTGCTATTGAAGCGGCTTCTGCTCTTGTTGCAGCGCCCATTTTAGAAAGTATATTGCTTATGTGGAATTTAACAGTGTGCTGGCTAATATATAGGATCTCTGAGATTTTTTTATTTGAATATCCTTTTGCAAGCAGGTTAAGTATTTTTAACTCCTGCTCACCCAGATTATAATTTTGGGCAGGTTTTTTTATTTCTTCAAAAAGGGCATCGGCTATTTCCCTGGACATGCTCACCCTGCCTGAAAAGGCTTCCCTTATTGCTGAAGCAATCTCCTGGGGTGATGCATTTTTCAGCATATAGCCTGAGGCTCCAGCCTTGAAAGCCTCCCTTACCATTTTTTTGTCAGGGAAACTGGTCAGCGCCATTATTTTAATATCAGGATTTTCGGCATTTAAGATTTTAATTGCAGAAACCCCATCCATTACAGGCATATCAAGATCCATAAGTATAACATCAGGTTTTATCTTACTGCAAAGATCTACAGCATCTCTTCCGTTGGCAGCTTCCCCGGCAAAAACAAAATCATTGTTTACGGAAAGCATTGTTTTGATGCCATCTCTTGTAACGGCATGGTCATCAGCTATAAATACACTTATAGTTCTTTCGGAATTCATAACTATTCAATAATATTTTTTATAAGTTACAGGACAAAAAAACCTCTGTTCCATGACCAATAAGACTGGTGATTTTAAGTTTTGCATTCATAGAGTTTGCCCGCTCATTCATAATATATATGCCGTATTTATTTTTTGCAACTTCATTTAAATCAAAACCTTTGCCGTCGTCTGAAATTTTAAGATTTAATTTATTTTTAGAGTACTCAAGGACAACACTTACAGATTTTGCACCCGAATGTTTTATTGCATTATTAAGCGACTCCTGCGTTATCCTGTAAACCGTTTCCTTGATTTCTTTTCCTGGTACGCCATTGCCCTTTATTTTTAAGCCTACATTAATTCCTGAACGCAGTTTTGCCGAGTTTACAAGTTGCCTGAGAAGCTCGTTGATGTCTTCATCTGAAAAAGCATCAGGCCTCAATTCCAGAAGCACCCTTCTCATTTCAAAAAGTGATTCCGCAGTCAGGACTTTAAGTTTTTCAAGCTGTTTCACTGCTTCATGTCTGTTTTTTTCCCATATATCGGGCAATATTTCAGCTATTACCCTTGTGGAAAATATTGTCTGGCTAACTGTATCATGTAGTTCCTTTGCTATCCTTTCCCTTTCAATTTTTGATATCTGGGCTTTTTCTGCATTACAGGTTCTTATGATATTTGTCTGCTCATTTATTATTTCACCCATTCCTCCTAAAAAATCTTTCATCTCATAATGAACATTTGTTGCAATTATAAGCAGGTTCGTGTTAAAACTAATTCCCGAAAAATCAAAAAGACTGTTCCCTTCATTGGTGTTTAAAAGCATTTCACAGTTAAAGGCACTTTTATTTTTAATTATTTTTTTGATGAAATTAATAGATTTACCGAAGCTATCCTTACTCAGAATACTGGGAAAGTCCTTACCAATATAGCTGCTTTCTTTTAGCTTTGTGCCTTCATTTATGATACCAAGTATTTTACCATTTTTATCACAGGTAATAACAAGATTTTTTACTTTAGATAAATCCTCCATTACGCACATCAGCTCCCGGAATAATTTTTACGGAAATTATAAGCTCAATTTATTTTTAAAATCCAGTAATTATATCGATTGCTTCACAGGCATTATTTGCATAACTGTCCGCCCCTACCCTGCTCCATAAATCTTCGGAATTGTTAAAAACAAAACCGCCTACAATTATCTTCAGATCCTCATAATCATATACTTTCCTTATATACTCAATTACTTTTTTGCTCTCATCCAGGTTTTTTGAAACAGTTACAGATAACCCGATTATGCTGACTGTGTTATTTTCAAGTGTGTCGATAATAGTTTTAATGCTGGTATCTGACCCAAGATAAAAGGTGGTCCAGCCTTCAAGAGCAAGCAAATCAGATATCATTCTTAGCCCAATCTCGTGAAGCTCACCTGAAACACAAGCAGCTAAAAAAGATTTACCGCTCTTTTCTTTCTTGAAAATATAATCATAAAGCTGGGACATGGCAAGCTGGGTTACGGCGATTGCATACTGTTCATGAAAAGTCGTTATTTGTCCATTCTGCCACATCCTTCCCAGCTCTCTATGTAAGGGCTGGAATATATGCGTATAAATATCTTTTATAGTATTTTGGCGATTATTGACAAGTTTAAATATCATATCTATTGCTGAATTTTTTTTCTTTTTTAAAATATATTCCAGATATTTTACGCTTTCATTATATAATTGATTTCCCTCTTTTAAATAGCTTGGCTCTTCATTTAAAGTCCTTTTAAGCACAGTGATTCCATAATCAACATAATTTAAGACATTAAAAATTATTTTTTGAGGCAGCCTTTTTTCAAAAATATCCCTTGAAGCTTCAAGCAGTAAAGTAATATTTTCTACCGGTATCTTTATCCTGGAAAGGTATCTTCTGGCCCATTCCAGTTCATTCTCGTATATATTTTGCTCAGAATAATACAACCCGTCTGCAAGGGCGCAAAGATTTGAGCTTACACCGGTTCTAATCATAAGCTTTTCATGTGGATTTATAGAAGTTTGTGGCTTTAACTTCTCTTTAATATAGAATTCAAATATTTTTTCTGCAAGTTCATCATGATTATTTTTCAGGAAAGAACCCGCAATAGCATTTAAATCCTTCATATAATTAAATCTCTATAAATAAAAGCTAGATATAGTAAATTTAATTATAATTATATCATAATCTTGTATTATAATTATAATTACATTACTTATTAATAGTAATTATGTAATTAAAAGTTTTATTATGATTTTTTATGCCATAAAACAAACACGCTTACCTTTAAAGCCATTAAAAGCGACTATATTAGATTATATATATTTACAGCTTATTTTCAATCAGTAAAGGCTTATTTTTGATAGAAAAGGTATTCTTGCAAGCAAAAAATTCATTATTTTCATCATTGAATCGGTTACAAAAATAATGCCAAGTATAATCAGGAAAATACCTGAAACTATTGATATTATATTTAAATGCCTGTTTATTTTCTTAAGCAGCCTGGATGAAAAGCCGATAAAAAGGCTCCCCATTATAAAAGGCAGGCCAAGTCCTGCTGAAAATACCAGCAGAAGTGAAATTCCCTGCAGAAAGGTATCCATATTGCTTGCAAGAAGCAAAATTGCAGAAAGTATCATTCCCACGCATGGCACCCACCCAAATGAAAAAATAACACCGAACAAAAAGCTCCAGAGATAGCCCGTTTTAAGCTTTTCAGGCATTTTTAATCTTTTTTCCATATTAAGAAAAGGTATTTTAAAAAGCCCTACATAATGCAAGCCGAAAATTATCAGTATTGCGCCCCCTACTCTACCGATTATGCTCAAATAATTTTTCAGAAGCTGTCCCAGAAATGTCGCAGTGGAACCGAGAATGATAAATATGATTGAAAAACCTGCAACAAAAAGAAGACTGTTTATAAATGTATAAAGCCTGTCTGAAAGCTTTATTTTTTCATTTTTATATATGGCATTCCTGGACATTATACCCAGATAAACAGGGACCAGCGGAAGAACGCATGGTGATATAAAGGATAGTATACCTGCAATAAAAGCTGAAAGTATTCCCACTTCTAACATTTCTTATTTTCTCCTTAAATAAATCTAGCCAAGCAAATCATCAAGCGCTGCTTTAAGCTGGCTTTTTGACATCATTCCTACCTGCTCGAATGCTATATTCCCATCTGTGTCTATAATAAATGTCTGCGGTATCGCCTCAACTTGGTACGCATTAAAAACAGCGCCTGTGCTGTCAATAAGTACAGGATAATTTATACCAAAAATCCCTGCAAAGCTTAAAAGCAGGTCCTCATCCTCTGAGCTGATACCCAGAAACTTTACATTCTTCTCCATATACTCAGAATTGACTTCAATAAAATCAGGTATCTCTGCTTTGCATGGCGGGCACCAGGTTGCCCAGAAATTCACAACGACTATACTTCCTTTAAGGCTGCTGAGAGTTATTTCATCGCCTTCAAGATCAGGAAGAGTAAAATCTATAGCGCTTGAACTGCCTGCAGTTGCATTTCCGGAATCAGCACCGTTACCTGTACAACCTGCAGACAAAAATATAACAGCAACAGCTATAACTGAAACTGTAAAAATAAATAAAAGCCATTTTTTATTTTTTTCCATTTTATATGCCTTCCTTAATAAATTCACCTTTTTTCCCAAATTCATATATTGCGTCTATAATTTCCTTTTCTTTTAAAATATCGCCCATAAAATCTATATTGTTATAGCAAAAATCAGCATAATATTTTATATAAAGCACATCGAAAAGAGCCCTGATTACCTTCTTTGTGCAGTCAAATATATTTTCAGGTTTTGAGCCTGCGCACGAGAGCAGTATCCCTTTTTTATTTTCTTTTGTTATAGTTCTTCTTCCTATCTCATACTTAAGAGCCCAGAATCTCTGGAACCTGTCTATAAAAGCCTTAAGATGGCCTGATACTGTGGTAAAAAAAACCGGACTTGCAATTATTAGCAAATCGCATTCTTCAACATAGGGGTAAACCTTTTGCATATCATCATTTACAACACACAGGCCGTTTTTGGAACAGCTTCTGCATTCCCTGCATGAAGATATTGCAAGCTCTGAAACATGGATTTTGTCTATATTTAACTCCAGCGGCTCATCTGCAGATTCTTTAAAACAGTCACATTCAGAAAGGCCCTGCAAAAACTTATTTAAAAGCACATCAGTATTGCCACCACGCCTGGGGCTGCCGTAAACTGCTGCAACTTTATATTGTTTTTTATTTTTAATAACTTCTGCCATGATTATGATAATCTAATTATTTTTTATATTATCCGTTAAAAACATTTCAAAGCTTATCTTTTGTCCCGGCTCTACTGTCAGGAACTGGTCATCCCATTGGCCGCTTATTAGTTTGCTGAAATACTGGTCCGTTCCTTCAACCTCTTCAAAATCAAGGCCGAGTTTTTCTGCCTGGCTGCAGGCGACCTTTCTCCACTCATCGGACTCATAATTGCCGGTGTTTATATAGACAAGACGGGTATAGTTTTTCAGCATCTTGTCTAAAATCCATTTCAATGTCTTTTCCCCGTATTTTTCAAGCATTTCCCCATAATTGCTAAGCATCGGGTTTTCGCTCTCGCCTATATAATCCCTTGTGAGGTAATAGGTGCCGGGAGCCTTTAAAATCTGCTTTTTATATTCCTGGGATGAACCCAGAAGCAGTGATATGCAGTCGTCACATTTGGGAATAACTATAAATTTTTCAAATTTTACAGTGTCCCAGTTATCAGGCAGCCTGTCTTTTACCTCATCCAGTATTACGTCACATGTTATAAATTTTACTTTCATATTTTGTAAATCTTTTATCTTTTCCAAAACAAACCTTTCATTACCGCCGGAATTAAAATAGGCTCGCAATACATTAATCAAATCTTTCTTTCCCAGCTCTGATATGAACCGTTTAAGTTCCATACATTTTTGAAACCCTGGTTTACAAGTATTCTGTATGCAAGATAGCTCCTGTAAGAGGTCCTGCAGTGAACAACGATTTTGCTGTTTCTGTCCAGGCTTTTTATATTGTCCCTTAAATCATCTATGGAAATGTTTATAGCGCCTTCAATATGACCCCTGCTAAATTCCCCCTCACTCCTGACATCTATAATTATAACCGGTTCTTTTTTTTCCAAAATCTCTTTTAGCTCTTCCACATCAATAAATCTGTGCTCGCCTTTTTTGATATTCTGGCCTATCATTCCGAGCATATTTAGAGGGTCTTTTGCCGAGCCATATTCAGGATGATAACACAAGTTTAAATCCAAAAGTTCCCATATTTTCATTTTGGCCCTTATGACAACAGACATTATATCTGTCTTCTTATCCACGCCATCCCTTCCTATTGCCTCAAATCCAAGAATTGTACCGTTATCTTTATCATAAACTGCAAGCATATGAATTATTGAAGCCTGGGGATAATAACCTGCGTGATTTAATGCATGCAGTTCTATTTTTGCAGCATTGATATTTAATTTTTTTGCCATATAAAAGCTTATGCCTGTTTTAGCCGCAGCGATATCAAGGACCTTGATTATTGATGTAGGTATACTGTCAATAAATTTTTCCATGCCGCCTGCCGCATTATAGCCGGCACACCTGCCCTGTATGTTTGCAATAGATGCAAGATAGTAAGATTGCCTTATGTCGCTGACAAAATCGCGGCATTCGCAGCAATCACCTGCTGCATATGTGTCAGGATCGCTTGTCTGCATATATTCATTGACTGATATTGCCTCTGAATTTCCTATATTGAGGCCGCACTGCCTGGCAAGCCTTACATCAGGTCTTGCGCCCATGCCTAAAAATACCAGGTCGCTTTCAATTTTTTGTCCGTTTGAAGTAATAACTGAAGTCACAGAATTATTATCTTTTTGCTCAAAACTGCTTATTTCAGTGTTTTTCAATATTTTTACGCCTCTGTCGGCAAGATAATTTTCAAGATATTCGATGATTTCAAAATCAAAAGCAGGCAGTATATGATGCATCTTTTCAATTACTACCACCTGGAATCCTTTTAAAAGGAGTGCATCTATGACCTCAAGCCCTATATAACCGCCGCCCACAATCACCGCTGATGGCCTGGGGCTGATAATGCCGCTTTCAGGTTCCTTTTTATCGCCTCCTGTAAGAAAACCTATATAGTCTTTAAGCATCAGGCCTTCGTCTATTGTCCTTAAAGAAAAAGTATTCCCTGCATTGCAAAGTTTTTCATCTATTACAAGCTGAGCAGTTCCGGTGGTTATGATCAGCTTGTCGTAATTATCAAAAAAATGCCTTCCCGTATTAAGATCTTTTACTTTGATGATTTTCTTTGCCGGGTCTATCTCAGTTACTTCATGGAGTATTTTTACATTGACATTGAATCTTTTTTCAAACTGGTGCACAGTATTGATTATAAGGTCATCTATGTCATCGATTTTTCCATTAACAAAATATGGAAGGCCGCATGTTCCATATGAAATATATTTATATTTTTCATAAATCACTATTTCAGCTTTTTCAGATCTTCGCCTGGCTTTAACTGCTGCAGAGGTGCCTGCTGCAACTCCTCCTATTATCAATATCTTTAAAGCATTGCTTTTATTTTTGTTAAATTTTTTTTGTTTCATATCTGCCTTTAAATATTGCTTTAATTAAAATGATTTAAAATTCTTTCTGTAAAAAATATTGCCAAGTTGGCAGTTTTTACATTGAAAACTTACGGTTTCTTAAAAATAATAAAAGATCAAATTTATCTTTACTTTAAAAAATAATTTCCTGTATTTTTAAAATCTGGTTTAAATTTAAATCTTTTATT
>JAFGMJ010000099.1 GCA_016927635.1 Actinomycetota bacterium | reverse complement strand
TTGACGCCTGGAACAGGCTTAAGTTGCCTGCAATAGAGCTTAAAGGCTTTAAGGCCGATATACTTCATTGCCCGGATTTTATGATACCGCCGACATTAAATAAAAAAATAGTCCTTACAATAAATGACCTGGCATTTATAAGGTTTCCGCATTTCAATTTTGAATGGTTTGTAAAAAAATACTCAAGAGAAGTAAAGAGAAATGCAAAAATAGCCAGAGGAATAATCGCAATATCAAACAGCACAAAAAACGACATTGTGAGCTTCTTTAAAACAGACCCGCAAAAAATAAGTGTTACCCACCTTGCCGCAGACGACTCGTTTAAGAAACTTGGGCCGGGCGAATGCGACAGATCCATTTTAGAAAAATATAAAATAGAAGGCAAATATATACTTTCAGTCGGCACCATTGAGCCGAGGAAAAATTATGTCACGCTTATAAAAGCTTTTAACCTGTTAAAAGGAGGAGACAAGCCCGGAACTGTAAGCGGGATAAAGTCCAGTATAAAGAAAAAGCCGGATTTTGATTATAAGCTTGTCATTGTCGGCCGTACTGGCTGGAAAAGCGAAGCCGCATACGCCGAATATGAAAGCAGCCCCTATAAAAAAGATATAATTTTTGTCGGCCGTTCAACAGATGATGAACTGGTCCACCTTTACAATATGGCCCAGCTTTTTGTCTATCCTTCAAAGTTTGAGGGATTTGGCCTGCCGGTTGTTGAAGCGATGCAGTGCGGCCTTGCAGTGTGCGCATCTTCAAGCTCCTCTATTCCTGAGCTCATGGATTATAAAAATACTCTTTTTAATCCTGCAGACGAAAAAGATATTGCAGCCAAAATATTGATGGTACTGCGCGATGAAAACTTAAGAAAGGAGCTTGGCGAAAAATCCCTTGAAAACGCAAAGCGCTTTTCATGGAGAAAGACTGCAGAGCTTACACTTGGTATTTACAAAAAAGTGTATGGTTAAAAAGCCAAAAAGTAATTTAAATTCATACCTGGCCTTCAAACAAACAAATAAAACTGCAGTTTTTTACTTATTTTAATTTTTACTATCGAAGTAATATTAGCGTTTTTTACTCATCAGGGAAGAGCAGAAAGCCAGCGGTGAGCAGTGATAATTAAAATATTGTTCTTTTTATATCTATAATCTTTTATTCAAATAAAAAGTTTTAACCATACTGGGAAAAGGTCAAGTAAATTCCCGAGTACGCTTGAAAGAATTTATAAGCTATCAATATGGATGGTTTTTACTTGCAGGTAAATTAAGAGAAGTGATTAAATCTTAAGTATGCTTATTTCAGAGTTCAAATCAGCAACGCCCTCTGCAATGTTTCTGTGTATGACATTTATTGTCATCATATTTATAACCCAGTCACAGTAGGTCTTTGTATCCTTGTTGCCCACTGAAGGAGATACATAATATGTGCCGCCAATAAAATTTATGACCTGCTTAAATACAACCCTGACTGTTTCACCCGGTTTGTATACATCAGTCTTGACACCATTTAGGCGGTTATTTGTGCCGTAAACCACATTATTTCTGTGGTCAGTTATCCTTATTCCAAATATAGGCGTTTCAACAACTCTGTTAAATTTTACATCATAGGCAATATTGACTTCGTCGCCATACTTGCAGTAATCTATGACATTACCTGAGCAGTCCAGCAGCTCTATCTTTGTTATTTCTGCATCACCTGAGCCGAACCTTCCCTCAAAGGAAGCTCCCCCGTCAATCTTTGCAAGCTTTTCTATCTCTTCAGCATCAACGACCTTTCTTTTGCTTTCAATGACAGACTTGAATATTTTCTTTCTTTCAGCCTTCTGCTGCTCGGCAATTCGAAGCATTTCAAGCTCTTCAACATAAGCCCTGTATTTGCTTACAACCTGTATGGAATCGCCCATAAGCTCAATCTTTCCTTTTTTAAGAAAAATAACCCTCTGGCAAAGATCGGATATCATTTCAAGATCATGGGAAACTATAACTATTGTCTTGCCCCTCCTTACAAAATCATAAATGACCTTGTAACATTTGGACTGGAATGCCTGGTCCCCCACGGTTAAAACCTCATCAACAAGAAGTATGTCAGGGTTCACATTTATTGCTATGGAAAAACCAAGCCGCATATACATTCCGGATGAATAGCTTTTAACAGGCATGTCTATAAAACGCTCAAGCTCTGAAAAAGAAACGATTTCATCAAATTTTTTTGTTATATCTTTTTTCTTAAGCCCCAGTATTGAAGCATTAAGATAAATATTTTCCCTGCCGGTCAAATCCTGGTGAAAACCGGCTCCAAGCTCAAGAAGTGCAGATACTGTGCCGTTTACCATTACCTGTCCCTTTGTGGGCTGCAGGACCTTTGCAATTAGCTTAAGCATAGTACTTTTGCCCGAGCCGTTTGAACCGATTATTCCGAAAGTCTCACTGTGCTTGATAGTAAACGATACATCATCAAGGGCCAAAAACTCCTCAACGCTGTCCTTTCCCTTTAGCAGCCTGTCTTTAAGTGAAGGGCTTTTCTGATGCCTTATCACATAGTGCTTGGTAACGCCCCGCACATCAATGGCCACATCATCGGCAACTGTATTATTTTTATTTTTATTAATATTTTCTATAGACATAAATATTTAACCCGGCTATAAAATGCTTTTGTATATCAATTGCTATAAATCTAGACTTCCTCTGCAAATTTTGGCTCAAGCTTTTTAAAAACAAAATAACCCAGAAAGAAAAATAAAAAAGTTATTCCAAGGCATATAAGTATAATCTCAAGGCTTGGCCAGTACATTCCTTCCGGATACTTTACAAAATAAAATATATTTCTGTAATAGGATGCAAATACTGCCATGGGATTTAGCTGCATCCAGAACTGGAACCGCTGGGGCACCATGCTGAGCGGATAAATGATGGGGGTTGCAAAAAACCATACAAGCATAAGTATGGTAATGAGATGCTGCAGGTCCCTGAAAAAAACATTCAGCGCAGATACCAGCATGGATATGCCTGATACAAATAATACCTGGACAATAAGAACAAGAGGCAGCAGGTAAAGATACATGTAAAATCTGTAACCGAATATTGAGAGCACTATAAAAAGCACAACAAGCTCAAGCAAAAAATTTATAAGATTGGAAAGCATTATTGAAAGAGGTATTATTTCCTTGGGAAAATATATCTTTTTTACAAGATTTGCGTTACTTATAATGCTTCCAGAACCGTAATTAACAGAGTTTGAAAAGAAATTATACGGCAGAAGTGCACACAACAGAAAGATTGCAAATTCCTCTATTCCCTGCCTGAGTATCATTGAAAACACAAATGAGTATACAAGCATCATAAGGACAGGATTTAAAAGCGACCAGAAAAAACCCAGCACCGAGCCTCTGTATTTGACTTTGAGATCTTTCTTTGTAAGGGAAAACAAAAGTTCCCTATATGATATTAACTTTTTAAAGTGAGAAATCATATAAAAAATCCGCTTTAAACTGATTTTAAATAAAAATTAACGGATAAAAGTTTTAAAATCCAAAACATTATAGAATCAAAGAACTTTTTTTACCAGTTAAAACCTTACTCATTCCTCATATCTTAGTGTACCCACTTTTACACCAAGTTCCCTGGTATCGCTTGAAATTCCATATTCTTTGGGAACCCAGCTGTGGTTCATTGATATAGTAACCGTTATTCGCTTTTTCGGGAAATTCTTTAAATCTATTTCAATATCGTGCCATTTGTCATCTTTTGCCTTTATTATCTTGACCAGGGTATTATCTATATATATCCTTATAAAATTGGGTATCCTGTAATCAACAGGGCTTACAATCTTCATCGGTATTATTAATCTGTTGCTTTTTGTTCGGCTCAGCACAACACTTGCATCTTTTGCAGTCCAGCGAAAGCTTTTCCCTTCTTCAAACTCCTCTCCATAGAAGCCATAGTCATTCTCATAGCTATACTGGGCCTGTTTATAGTTTATTGACAGATCAGTAACTGAGCTGTAAGTTAGTGCTGCAGTAAATGAAACAAGTATAAAGACAAGTGCGATTAGAGAAGCCAGGTCAAACCTCATTTGTTTCAGGCTTGCCGTATTTAAATATCTTTGGCCAGAAATACTTGAAATCTTTTCTTTAAAACTTCCGGGTTTTAAAGGAACTTTCCAATCAGTCTTTGCTTCCTGAACTTTAACTGTTTTCATCTCTGATATTTCATTTCTAAAATCATGATTGAGGCTTTCCCTTGAGCTGGCATTTATATATGCAATAATCAGCCCCAGCACAAGACAGAAAAGGAACTGCACCTCTATAAAATTTGTGTGTGGTCCCAGCATAAAAACTGCTGCCATTACCGCAAATGAAATAACAATACCGGCAAGGAGCCAGTCCTCCCTTTTAAGGGCAGATCTGCTGTTTCTTACGAGAAAATAGCCAAAAGCTTTTTTAATAAAAAGAAAAAATATAAACAAAACCAGCACAGTACCCACAAAGCCAAGCTCTGAAAGTATCTGAAGGTAATAATTACCGGCAAAATCTATTAAATGAAATCCTCTGTGGTATTTTAGATGATAATCAGACAGTTCAATAAAATAAGCGCCCTGGCCAACACCTGATACAGGGTGGTCCCGAAACATAAAAAGTGCCTGCTGCCAGAGTATCTCGCGACCTGAAGATATGGCTTCAATTGCTTTATAAAATCCTTCAGTCTTTAAAGTTTTGTAATAAACACCGACAGTTTTGTATACTCTGTCAACAAGCATAATACCGGTTTCTCTGGATTCAGTCATCGGCTTGAAAACATCTGTGCCCAGAAGCAGCCCAATAAAGGCTGAGATTAAAATTATAATTATTAAGACAACAATTCCCGCAGATAAATACGCACTGCTGTTGGGTTTTTTTATTTTCTTTTTTAAAAAATATCTTAAAAAAATAGATACGCCTATTATTGCAAATATTGAAAGTGATAGAAGTATAGATAAAAATGCATTTCTTGAACCGGAAAGAAATGCCAGGTACACAAATACCAAGAGGTATGCCAGAGTGAGTATCTTAAAATACCACTTTTTAAAAAATATCGCTGCGGCTATAAACAGAGGGAACAAAAGTATTATATAACTGCCAAGGGCATTGGGGTCAGTAAATGTGGAATTTACCCTTCCGGCATTTACCCAGAAAGATACATTACCAAATCCTGCATTGAAGTACTTCTGGTATAGCCCCACCAAAATTACAGGAAAACTTGAAGCAATTAAAACTGCAAAAGATATGAAAAAATCCCTTTTGCTTTTAATTACATTAAATACAATAAATATTAAGCCAAAACCAGCTATATAATAAAAAAGGTATCTGAGGGTCCATATAATTGCACCGGTTGCATTATGCCCGTAACTGTTTACTTTAAGATTGTAAAAACGGCTTGTTATTAAAGGTATGA
>JAFGMJ010000098.1 GCA_016927635.1 Actinomycetota bacterium | reverse complement strand
TATAAAAATTTATAAAATATTTGGTTAAGTATAAAATGATGAAATTTTGTTCACTATTGAACATATGCCCATAATATACCTTTTTATTTTTTATGTCAAATTATTTTTTTTATTTTTTTAACGGGTTTATAAAAATAGCCAGATTTAAACATGTGCCAGTCCTGCAGGAAATGAATAAGGGGTAATTTAAAAAATCTGTGTCCTGGAATGCATTAATAAAAAAGGGAAATATTCTGTTATGAAGCTGTGGTGATTATTAAAAATAAATAGATGGTCAAGATTAAAATAACTACTCTGTAAAAGTTGCGCTTGATATTATATCTGTACCGCTGCCCATAAAGTCAGCAGCCAGTATCTCCCCTGCTGTAACCGGGGTTTTGACTTTTATTTTCTTTATCTCTTTAATCATCATGGATAAACTTGATTTTGGAACAGTTTTGCTGCTTCTTACAGGAAGCCTTCCGGATTTTACTGAATCAATGGCAACAGTTGTCGTAAGTATTCGCTGCGGGTTATTTAACTCATCCTCAGCAAAACTTATTCCCTTTTTACACTTGTATCCGCCCAGAGAAATTATTCTGGATTCATTTTCATCATAATCCGCATTCATTACACATCCTTCAGGGCAGCTTAAACACCTGATATTTTTAATATTTTTTTTCATTTTTGAGATTCCATAATATCAATGATTTTTAATGCTCAGTGTTATTTTCTTAAGCTCTTTTAAACCGTGATTTACATGCTCCAGCTTTCGGCCATGATTCTGAAAAAGGTACTTTCTGAAGTGTTCTTTGCTTACATCCAAAAATATCATCTCTCCAGGATTTACATATCTTATTTTTTTAGAAAAGATCTCCCCTTGTTTATCATATATTTGAACTATTGCGTTTTTCAATGGTTTTTTTGGCCTGATCTTAAAATTTACATGCTCAAGCCCGCTTATCTTCTGGGGAACAGCATATGCGACATTTTCTCCAGGCTCTATATCAAAGAATTTTTCTGCAGCTTCTGAGCCATATAGATTTCTATACAGCTTCAGGCTTTCTTTATCAAATAAAACTTCTGCATTTATATTTTCGCAGGAAGCATTTGCAATAAGGTATCGGGCTGCACTTTCTGCAGCTGCGTAGCCGTCTTTTGTGGCTTCGTCAACAATATCATATACAAAAAGACTGTTTCCGCAGGAAAAAACTCCCGGAACAGACGTCTGGAAATTTTCATATACTGTTGGGCCGCCAGTATTATAATCGATCTGTACCCCGCAGGTCTTTGAAAGCTCGTTTTCGGGTATTAAACCTACTGATAAAAGAAGTGTATCGCATTTTATCCTGCAGGCTTTTTCAAGTACGGGTTTTAAGCCTTCATCTACAGGCGCCACCTTGACTGCTTCCACCCTTTTATTGCCCAGTATTTCTGTTACTGTGTGGCTTAAAAAAAGCGGTATGCCAAAATCATCAAGACATTGAGATATGTTTCTTAAAAGACCTGTTGAAAAAGGCATCAGCTCATAAACCCCCTTTACCTTGCATCCCTCCAGACTCAACCTCCTGGCCATAATAAGCCCTATGTCTCCTGAACCCAGTATAACTATTTCTTTTCCCGGCAGATACCCCTCAATATTTACCATTCTCTGCGCAAGCCCGGCAGTGATTACGCCCGATGGCCTGGCTCCTGGTATCATTATCTGGCCCCTTGTCCTTTCCCTGCAGCCCAGCGCAAGTATTATTGCCTTTGCTTTTATTATCTCAAAGCCTGTTTTCTTTCCTGCAATGATTATTTCAAAATAACCGGGAGAGCCGTTTTTTTGTTTAGATGGTTTTTTTATTTCCAGTGCCATTGTATCAAGTAAAAGATTTACATCATTTTCTTTTAATTTATCGATAAAAACCTGGCAATACTCCGGACCAGTAAGCTCTTTATTGAAAAACTTAAGCCCAAAACCATTGTGTATGCACTGTGGAAGTATCCCTCCTGCAAAAGAATCCCTTTCAATAAGCACAGTATTTTTTATTCCCAGCTCATTGCACCTGATTGCTGCGGCAAGGCCTGCAGGCCCAGCTCCTATTACAGCAATGTCATGGACTTTTATATTGTTTAATTTATTTGTAAGCATAAAATCTCTTTTAATTATCTATGGCATTTTTGAGCCTGCAATAAATGAATCCTGCCCCGATTTGGTAATGCTTTCAAAACTCACTCCAAGCTCCCTGGATAAAATCTTTGCCACCCTTAATGTACAGTATCCGCCCTGGCATCTTCCCATTCCTGCCCTGGTCCTGAATTTTACACTGTCAAGTGTGGTGGCTCCATTTCTGATTGCATCGATTATCTCAGCCTCGGACACTTTTTCACACCTGCAGACTATTTCTGCGAATTTATCATTCATATTGTAAAGCTCTTTGTTTGCCAGGAAATCCTGCCTGTCAAGAACTACAGGACTTTTTCTTTGGCCATTGTAAGCCGGATTATTTATAAGTTTTGCGCCGCATTCTTTAAGGTGTTGTGCAATGACCTCAGCTATATAAAACGCGCAGGTAAGGCCCGGCGACTGTATTCCTGCTGCGTTGATAAAACTTTTATTTGCTTTTATGGGGCCCAGGACAAAATCACCGGTGCTTGCATATGCCCTGACCCCTGCAAATGTTGTTATTACTTTATTAAAAGGTATATTATTTATCATTCGGGACAGTTTTTCTTTTATTGTATCAAGTGATTGCGCGGAGGTGCCCGTGTCATCTTTTTCTGTGACTTCGTAATTGGAACCCAATATAAAATTCCCATGAGGGGTAAGCCCTACATACATTCCCTTTGATTCCTCGTTTTCAGGGTCTGATACTCTTATATTAAGCATATTGACAAGATTTTTTACGTCACTGTCGAGAAGAAAATACTGCCCTTTTATTGCTGTTATGCTAAAAGAGTCGTCTCCGGCCATTTTTGCAATATCATCGGCATATACTCCTGCAGCATTTATAATATAGTCTGATTTGATAATATAATCATTTACAGAACGAAAATTGTTATAAGTTTTAATGCTTTTCTCATTTTTGTTTTCAAATTTGCCTGATTTATGATTTTTCCCTGCTATTATATTTTTATGCGCTCCTGAAAAGATTGTTTCTGCTTTCTTAAAATATAGCTCATCTTTAAAGCTTGAAGTTCTGATTAAAAATTTTTTTTCATCAGAGTCAAAATGAATATCTTCGACCTTATGATTTAACAGAAACAGTACGCCATTATCATTTGAATTTTCATATATTGCCGTAACAGCTTCATATGGCGATATCACATAAAGATTGCTGCAGTGAAGGGCAGCTATTACATCTTCGTTTAAATTTGGCTCCATTTTTTTTAATCTGCCGCCCTCATTGGTTATAATGC
Organism: Actinomycetota bacterium; assembly: GCA_016927635.1. Classification (GTDB taxonomy): domain Bacteria; phylum Actinomycetota; class Humimicrobiia; order Humimicrobiales; family Humimicrobiaceae; genus VGAZ01. Next base: position 4,553 of record JAFGMJ010000098.1, on the reverse strand, counting down.
TTAGCCCCGGTACATTGTACTGCCTTCCCTGCTGAAGCAGTTCTTCAATTTTTTTAATATGCTCTGTATTAAAAGCGTTCAGGTTCGAGCTTATCTTTCTCATTGGAATGGAAAGCTCACTGGCGTTTTTGACAAAAAGCACATGCCCTCTCCGGCCCATTGAAAGAAGCAGCGAGCCTTTTTTACTGGCATGGCCCGGATGTATGTGTCCGCTGTTGGCTTTGCTTGTGCCCCACCCGACATCGGCTTCTTTCTCTATTACTGTCACTCTTAGTTTGTATTTGCTGAGTTCACGCGCTATTGCGCAGCCTGTTATACCTGCCCCTATGACTGTAACAGTCGGATATTGTAAAAATTCTTGTTTTTCCTTTGGAAATCTTTCAGAAATATTCATTTTTATATATTTTCAGGTCTGGTCATATTTTTAGTATTTTATTCAAAATAAAACTATTGTAAACAGTTTTTAAGTAAAACATGGAATTTGTAACTATTGTGCAGCAAAAGAAAAGGGCTCTTTAACAAATTGTCCTTTAAATCAGCTAAATCACAAATGTATCTGGACTTCAGTGCCAAGAGGTATAGTTTCATACATCCATTTTGCATCTTCAAGGTAAAGCCTTATGCAGCCATGGCTTGCAGGTGTTCCGATTTTGGCAAGCTCTTCTGTAAGGAGGTTTTTATTCTCGTCATAGGGTACACTGTGAAAAAGATACGACCCGTAAAAGCGGGTCCAGTAATATGCACCCTGAGCAAATTTCGGGACATATGCATAATATATTTTCTGATTCGTTTTAAAAGTCCCCAGCGGTGTGGGTGTTTCGGGCTTTCCGCCCGAACAGGGCATGCTTTTAATCAGATTTTCAAGATAAAAAACATTGACTTTTTGATTTGCCAGGTTGACATCTATTAAATAATTAGCCGGATTATCATTTGCGCTCTGCTCGGCTGCCTGCTGCTGTTTCTGTTCACTGTCATTTGTTGCCTGAACGGAATAGTCCTTCCAGGCAACATTAATGCTGGAGCCTGCAGAACCCTGGGAGTTTGAAACATCACATATAAGTGTAAATGTCTCATCTTTTAATAGATTTACCTGGGCTATGTTTTCACCCCAGCAGCCGTTGCTGTCATCCCTGTTAAATATTATCTGCGGATAGGGCTGGCCCCAGGCATTTGCCCTTATCCTGTAAAAACATATATTATTGTCCTGCGCATATTGCGGCCCTTCAATTATTTCAAGTTCCAGGCCTGGCGGCTGTAAGGTTATTTGAGAGCTGCTTTCTTGTATTTCAGGGCTATCAGCTACGGCAGTGGGTTTGTCCTGCAAAACAGATTCGTCCCCAGGTTTTGCGTTTTGTTCAGCTGCAGTACTTTCGCTGTTTTCAGCATGGTTTTCTTTAATGTCCGCAGTTTCTTCTGCCGGGCTTTCATTAACCTTTATGCCGGATTGCGCATTTTCATATATGGTGTCTTCTGTTTTGCTGCCGGTAACATCTGCAATTGCTGTTGAACAGCCTGTAAAAAATAATGCGGATATTAAAAAGAGTGAGAAAATATTGAATAAAAAGGCTGGGAGTGCCTGCCCTTGTTTAATTATTTTTTTTAAAGTGTTTTTTGGCATTTTTATTTTCTTTAAAACATTTTTATTTTATTTTGTTTAAAGGTTTATTCCGTTACTGCTGTTTCTAAAGTATAATATCATAATTATGACGGATAATTTAAAAAATTTAAAAACTTTCTTTAACAGGATAGATGCAGAGATAGCCAGGGGGTTTCTTGAGAGCAACGGCATATCCTCATATATATTTTCAGATGATGCCGGCAGCATGTATCCATCGCAGGATTTTGTAAATGGCGTAAAGCTTTATGTTGGCAGACAGGATTTTAAAAAAGCAAAAGAAATGCTTGACTTACTTGAATTTGAGACAGAGGATGGTGAAGATTAATTTTTAACAGATTCTTTACACCCGTTTATTTATCTGATAAATTTTTTATTTACCATGATATAAACAATCATTAAAAATGGAAAAGAGGATTCCAAATGGCCCTTATTAATTTAAAAGATCTTTTAAAGCACGCAAAGGAAAACCAATATGCAGTCGGAGCTTTTAATGTAACAAATCTTGGTTTTATAGATACGCTTATAGAGGCTGCCGTTGAGCAGCGTTCACCGATAATTTTGCAGATTGCAGAAGTCCATTTAAGATATGTCGATCTGGAAGAGATTGCGCCTATTATAATAAGTGCTGCAAAAAAAGTGGACATACCCATTTGTTTTCATCTGGATCACGGAGAAAACTTCCAAACGGTAATTAAAGCCATAAGGGCTGGCTTTACATCAGTAATGTTTGATGGCAGCCACATGCCCCTGGAAGATAATATTGCTGCCACCAGGGAAGTAACCAGAATTGCAAATGCTGTCAATGTAAGCGTTGAAGCTGAACTTGGAAATGTCGGAGGAGAAGTTATTGGTGAGGTGGCTCCGATAGCACATGCTGCAAGTGAAGAATTTTTCACAAATGTAGGCGAAGCGGAAAGATTTGTTAAAGAAACAGGCATAGATGCCCTGGCAGTGTCAATAGGCAATGTTCATGGCTTTTATAAAGGCGAGCCCAATCTGGATTTTGAAAGGCTTTCATCCATAAGCAAGGCGGTCCCCATACCTTTGGTGCTGCACGGAGGTTCGGGTATTTCAGATGATGATTTCCGCAAAGCAATAAGCCTTGGGATTTGCAAAATAAATTTTTATACGGAAATGTCGGCTGCAGCTGTTGCCAGGGTAAAAAATTACCTTATAAATGAAAAGCCTGACGTCACAAGCATTCCGGATGTTATAGCTCGCGCTTTTGAAGAGGTAAAAAATGTGGTTAAAAAAAGACTTGAAGTCTTTGGCAGCAAGGATATGTGCGCGCCTGAAAAAACGCTATGCTTCTCCTGTACTGATACGGCCTGCAGTTTTACCGATCCCAGGCTTAAGCCGGGCGCTACCACTTTTTTATATGAAGATATCGTAAACGAGATAACCGATCAGGTCATAGCAAATATAAAAAATAAATAACTGCCTTTATTTGCCGCATAAATTAAAACCTTATAATTTAGCTTTCAGTTAAAATCAGCTTCCGGTAAATCTTGCAGCAAGCGCCTGTGCTATGAAAGCAACTGCAAATAAAATGCTTGAAACTATCATAAGAGGGTGAAGCTGCCTGAACTTACCCCTGAAGAGCTTTATAAGGGTATAACTTATAAAACCAAAACCTATGCCATATGATATATTATAAGTAAAAGGCATGATTATTATAGTCAGAAACGCAGGTATGCCTATCTCAAAATCTTTAAAATCAATTCTGGATATAATACCCATCATTAAAAAACCTACAACAATAAGCGCCGGGGCTGTAACGGGATATTTGTAAACACCTTCAGCCACCTGTACGCCGCCACCCACTACCGCAATTAAGGGAGCAAAAAAAATGGAAAGGAGAAAGAGCACGCCGGTAGATGTTGGCATTATGCCGGTCCTGCCCCCCTCTGAAACCCCTGATGCGCTTTCTATATACGTGGTTATTGAGCTGCAGCCGAAAAGCCCGCCGACCACTGCTGCAGAAGAATCAATAAATAGAACGCGCCTCAGCGAAGGCAGGTTTCCTTTCTCATCCAAAAGCCCTGCCTCCTCGCCCACGCCTATAACTGTGCCCATGGTGTCAAAAAAATCAGTCATAAAAAGGGCAAATATCATTATTATTGCAGCAATGTTGAGCATTCCATTGCTCCAGACAGCCCCGACAATATCTGCCTTGAAGAATGTGGAAAAACTTTCTGCTGTGGGAAGGCTTACGATTCTTGTTGGAAGAGGTATTATTTTGAATATCATTCCTGCCACAGTAGTGCCCGCTATGCCTATGAGTATTCCACCTCTGACTTTGAATGCTATAAGTATTACGGTAAGCACAAGCCCGAATGCTGCAAGCAGCGTATGATGTGCAGTGAAATCCCCCAACCTTACTGCAGTTACGGGGTCGATATCCACAAAACCGGCTTCCTGTGTGCCTATAAACGCTATAAATAGCCCGATGCCCACGCCTATTGCATACTTGAGCCCCATCGGTATTGCGTTCATGAGTATCATTCTAAGTTTTGTCACAACCATAATCAGGACAAGTATGCCCTCTATTACTATAATGCCCATAGCCTGCTGCCAGCTCAACCCAAGGCCAAGTATAATGGTAAAGGTCACTACAGCATTTATGCCCATACCTGATGCAAGTGCAAATGGAGTATTGGAAATAAGGCCCATTGCAATACTCATCACTCCGGCACCCAGGCATGTTGCAACTACTGCTGCCTCAAAAGGAATGCCGGTTGCGCCGCCGCTGGAAAGGATTGCAGGATTAACAAAAATAATATAAGCCATTGTCATAAAAGTCGTTATGCCTGCAACTATTTCTCTTCTTACTGTGGTGTTTCTTTCCCTGACTTTAAAATACCGCAATCTCTTCCTCCTTTTACTTATATGCTTTTAATAATAATTTATGATTTTTTTGAAAAATTTTAATTTT
>JAFGMJ010000097.1 GCA_016927635.1 Actinomycetota bacterium | reverse complement strand
TAAACTTAAACACATACATTTACCTGTTAAGGCTGCAAGATTCAATATGTTGACTGTAATTCAGAAACCATATTAAATACCCTGCCTTCAGCAAGGCTTGCGTATGCCCTGACATAAATATCATAAAGTTTTTGATATAACTGAGAGTCTTTGCCCGGGATATAGTTTTTATCTGCAGCAACCATGCTATTTACACCTTCCCTGATTGAGCCAAAAAGACCTGAGCCTACACCGGCAAGAATTGCTGCACCAAGTATTGCCGCGTCAGATACTTTAAGGGTACTTACATTCATATTATACATATCACACTGAATACGATTCCATATATCTGATTTTGCAGCTCCGCCTATTAGTCTTGCTGATTTTACTTTTATTCCCGAGTTTTTTATTGAATTTATTATATCTTTCATTTCAAGAGTGATGCCTTCCATAAAACATCTTGCAAGACATGCCTTGTCATGGGCAAATGTGAGCCCTATTATTGTGCCTCTTGCATCTGAATTCCACCTGGGGGCTGCAGAACCTGCAAAATAAGGAAGCATTAAAAGACCTTTCGAGCCGGAAGGGGTGTCTGCAATCATCTTATCAAGCATCTTATAAATCTTATCCTTTTTATCATTATTGCCAGCATCTGCATCATCAAACAATGCAATTTCATCCCGGAACCATCTGAATACACCTGCCGCACCATTCTGCAGGCCTTCCATCTGCCATTTGCCTGTTATTGCATGATTTGTAATCATATTCATCATATTCGGGTCTCTGAAAGGTTTATCAAGATATGTTATTGCAATGCCGCCTGTCCCTATCGCAATAGACAAATCGCCTTCATTTATAACTCCTGCCCCCACAACAGCGCTGTTCTGGTCTCCCGCACCGGTGCAGAGTGGCGTGCCCTGTGCAAAGCCAAAATCTTTTGCAGCAGATTTAGAAAGCTTTCCTGCAATAGAACCTGACTCTGAAGGCCTTGAAAAGAGCCCTTCGTTTAGATTAAAGTTTTCAAGCAGCTTGCCTGACCATTCAAGTCTGTCTGTATCCCACAAGCCATAAAATGCTGTGTCAGGTATATCGACTGTAAAGTCCTCACATCCAAGTTTTTTAAGGAAATAATCATGAAGCTGTACGACCTTTGCGGTATTTTTCCATATTTCTGGATAGTTCTTTCTTATCCAGAGTATTTTTGGTAAAATCCATGCCGGCCCAAGAGGTAGGCCTGTTATTAAATAATATTTTTCCGCCCCAAAAGTTTCTTTAATTTGAGTTACTTCTGCAGTTGTCCTGCCGTCCTGCCATGATATCATAGGAATCAGCTCATCGCCGGCTTTATCAACAAAAATAGTGCAGCTTCTCTGGGCAGATACTGATATTGCTGCAATCTCTGAAGTTTTGATCCTGGCCTTTTCAATACATGCTGATGATGCCTCAGTTGCCGCTTTATACATTATCTTTAAATCCTGGTCAACCCAGCCAGGTTTAGGATAAATACATGAATACTCCCTGTATCCGCTTGAGACCATATTCCCATTAATATCAAAAATTGCCACTTTGGCCCCTGTTGTGCCTATGTCTATTCCTGCCAAATATTTCTCACTCATAAATACCAGCCCAATCTTTTAATTTTAAATAAATAATCAGTTGATGAACTGCTTAAAAGCATAAGGTTTTTAAAGTTCCAAAACTCTTTGCCTTTCTTCTCTTATAGTTTCAACTAAAGCCCTGATATTTTCCACAGGGATATCATTCATAAGTTCCTGGCTGGGTGCTATTATATGCCCTCCGCCCTTTCCAAGTATCCTTATGGTGTCCCTTGTAAGTTTTTTTGTTTCTTCAGGGGTGATATAGGGCAGCACCTGTGTATTTATTCCGCCAAAAAATATAAGGTCTTTTCCATATTCCCTTTTTAGAAATTCCAGGTCCATGCAAGGCTGTACAGGTTCGAGTACCGTAAGCCCTATGTCTATTAACTGAGGTATAAATTCTATTAAATTTCCACAGCAATGAAGCATCATTGGCAGTCCTGCATCCGTAAATACTTCCCATTCACGTTTGAGCCTGGGGTAAAGCACTTTTGTAAATGTCTCCTTTGAGAAAAATCCTCCGCACTGAGTGCCAAGGTCATCTCCATGATGGCCTATCTTAAATCCCATCTCAACCATTTTTTTGGCATGCTCAACTTTGTAGTCCGTAATTTTATCCATAAGCTTTCCTACGATCTGTGGTTCTGCTGCCATATTAAGCATAAATTCGTTCCAGCCCATTATTGCGTATGAGCGCTCATAAATTCCAAAATATCCTGATGGCCAAACAAGGTAATGCCCTGACTGCTCTTTTAAATCCTTTTCCCAGTCTGAGAAATTTCCTGGTTTATTTATATCGGGAGCTGTATAGTATTTTACAGCTTCTTTAAGGTCTTTTGACATATATGAATCTCTCGAAAGTTCTTTGGGCATAAACTTTGCAATATGTTCAGTTGTTTTTCCCTGAAGTGGATGAAAGCTGCAAAAAAAGCTTCCTGCGCCCACTCTTATACCCATTCCCCAGTTATCATATACGACATTATTTTCCCAGTCCGGATTTGCAAAGCCTTTTTTATGCAAATCCTCTATCACATCCACAACGTCACGGAAAAACAATGGTTTGTCTTCAAGAGTCAGCGTAAGATAGAAGTGGTTTTCAAGATAATCATCAAGTTCTGAGGGTTTTGAAAGACCTAAAGCTTTGCTGATTTCAACATCTCTTGTTCTGTCTGCAAGTGTTATCTGGCTTGGAAGATAATCGACTTCCTGCCTGTTTATTAATCTTAGCACCCTTTCTTCTTTGTTTAATTTCATGTCATACTTCTCTTTTTTCATAACATTTTTTTAAATAATGTTTTTAAGTAAATTATGTTCTTTTTTTAAAAAATTTTTCATTTAAAAAATACCGGACTATCCTTTAAACCTGAATGGTTCCGGACCTTTTATTCCTGGCATAAGCTTGAATATCTTTCCTGCATCGGGATATTTTTTCAGCTGTTCTTCAGTCATCCCAAAACTTGCAGTTGTTATAAAAAGCCAATCCAAGTCATGCCCGCCAAATGAACAGCAGGTAACGTTTGGGGCAGGCAAGGGTATTTTTTCAATAAGTTTTCCTGACTCCGGGTCCCATCTTGAAACCTGATAACCGCCCCAATGCGCAACCCATAATGTACCCTCAACATCACGGCACATACCGTCCGGATAGCTGAAATCTTCGGGAATCTGCACAGCTGTTTTTTCATTGCTTATTGAACCGTTTGCTTCATCAAAATCAAACTGCAGTATTTTAAAAGAACATGTATCGACAATATACATCTTACTATTGTCGGGTGACCACGCAATACCGTTTAACTGTACCACTCTTTTAATTACTGTTTTTACTTCCAGATTAGTTGCAAGACAGTAAAGGCTGCCAAGCGGATACATGGTGGCGCAGCCCTTTTCAAAATCCTGTGAAACTGTGCTTATCCATAATCTGCCCCTGCAGTCACATTTGCCATCATTGAACCTGTTATTGGTTCTTCCTGGCTCAGGATGTGAAATTATTTCAAATGTATTAAAATCAACGTTTACAAAATTAAAGCCGGTCCCTGTTGCGGTAAGCAGCCCGCCGATTTCTCTAAGCACAACAGTTCCTACTTTATTATTAGCATAAAGCGTTTTTAATTCATCCTTTGCAATATCAAGGCAATTAATTTTTCCTTCTATAAAATCTATCCAGTACAGGATTTTTTTGCCGCTGTCCCAAACAGGGCTCTCACCCGCAATTGAATATGTATTCGGAATGGCTTCAATATTATATTTATCTACATACCTCTTCATTCAATGTACCCTTTAAATATCCTCTTCTTTTTTTTCATTTTTACCTCAATTTGGTTAATGATTGTTTTTTGATGAATAAATTTTATTGATATAAACTATAAAACCATCATCCTTTCTCTTAACGGG
>JAFGMJ010000096.1 GCA_016927635.1 Actinomycetota bacterium | reverse complement strand
TTTTAAAACACTTGAGCTGCAGGTTTCAAACCTGGGTATTGATTTAAAGGCGCTGAGGAATTTTATCGAGCAGAATTACGGCAAATCTTCAAGAGAGGCCGCACAGCTTGATGAAAAACTTGAGGTATTGCTAAATGATATCGATAATATAGATACGATAATGGGTCTTACAATTTCCAATAAATATTATGTGGTAAAAAGAAAATAGCTATAATATAATTTTATAGTTTTTTAACGTATAGATTTATAAATTATTAAGACAGTCAATTACAGTAAAAATACAGGAAAGTGATGACTTTGGGTGACTTAGAAAGGCAAAGATTAGGATTGGTAAAATCAATAATTCTTATTCTTATAAGTATTTCAATCGCTGTTGGCGGGCAGTTGCTTTTAAAGATCGGATTAATCAGGCTGGGATCCATAAGTGTTGACAGCTTTGGTTCTCTTATGCAGCTTTTCGGGGGCATAATAAGAAGTCCGCTGGTCCTTACAGGACTTTTCTGCTATGTCTTATCTGCAGCCATCTGGCTTGTCGTGCTTTCATCCGTGGATTTAAGTTTTGCATATCCTTTTATAGGGCTTACATATGTGTTTATACTGCTGATTTCCAAATTTATACTTAAGGAAGATGTAAACCCCATAAGATGGATTGGCGCAGTGGTGATAACTGCCGGAGTCGTTCTGGTTTCCCGCGGCTGAGTTTTTATATAATTATTATTTTATTGCCATATGCCCGGAGCAGCTGATTTGAAAGATTTTGATTTTCCCCAGGTAACGATAGTTACTGTAAATTATAATGGTAAAAGGTTTTTAAAAGACCTTTTTGACTCCATAAAAAATTTAAACTATCCTGCAGATAAATTGCTGACCATAATGGTCGACAACGGATCCAGTGACGGCTCTTCAGATTTTACCGGCAGCAATTACCCATGGGTAAAAATAATAAACTCTGCGCAAAACCTGGGTTATGCGGGTGGAAATAATGCTGGAATAAAAGCTTCACAGGGCAAATATGTAGCCCTTATAAATAATGACTGCATTGTTGAGAGAAACTGGCTTTTAAAAATGGTTGAAGCTGCTGAAAAAGAAAATACAGGCCGTGAAAATACAGTGGGCTTAAAAACCGGCTCAGTCGGCTCAAAAGTGCTATTTTATTACAGCTATATCCCGGTGACGGTTAAAACATCGGGCGCAACTTTTGAAATATCTGATATAAAAATCGACAGCGCATCTGAAGACATGCAGTATGACCTTTTAAAAAGCATCAAATTCTTAAAAGGCTGCACATGCATTTACAGCGATAATGAAACAGGCAGTTCAAAGTGGCGCATTTCTGATCAGGCGCTTATTGCAATTCCTGTGCAGAGCCTGGACAGCGACACTTCAGTCAATATGCTTATAAAAAGCCCTGGCGGGAAATCTTCACTGGGATTTTACCTGGAAAAATTAAATGACATCAACGGCAAAAAAATAAACAGAAAAGGCCTGGCTTTGCTGGCTGAAGCCAAATCAAAGGAGGAATTCTTCAGGTTTTGGCTTACAATAAAACGCGACATGTATTTATACAGGGCCGATATCATAAACAGCTGCGGCATTGAAGTCAACAGCTCATTTTATGCAAGGGACAGGGGCGGAAACACTTTTGACCTTGGGCAGCACAGCAAGCCCCAGGAGGTATTTGGCCCGTGCGGAAGCAGCCTCCTTGCAAGCAGGAAAATGCTTGAAGACACGGGCCTTTTTGAAGACATGTTTTTTACCTATTATGAGGATGTGGACCTTTTCTGGAGAGCGCAACTGAAAGGCTGGAAAAGCATTTATGCCCCGGATGCTGTGGCAAGGCATCATCACTGCGGGAGCAATGTAGAGTGGTCATACAGTTTTACTTATCATGTTTTAAGAAACAGGCTTCTTGCAATATTCAGGTGCGCCTGGTTCTCAGCATTTGTAAAAAACTATTTTTTGTTTACTGTACACAGTTTTGCCCACACAATATTTTATATTGCAGCCCGCATCAGGGGCGCAAAACAAAACAGGCCGGATATAAAAGCCAGGATGCGTATTATTGTCGAGATGTTTTGGCTGCTGCCCGCACAACTGGCTTCAAGGGTAAGAATAAGAAAAGAAATTAAAATCCCTGACCCACAGATAAAAAAAATGATGGCTGATTTTTAGTTCATTATTATTTTACAGGGCTAAATGCAGTCATTGACAGGTCAGTAAAAACGCCCAAAGGAAAATTTATTTTATGGATAATAAATTAGAAGAAAAAGAAGAGCCGGTTGTAAAAATAGGAATTTACGACAGATACCTTTCAACTGGAGGCGGTGGCGAGAGATACAGCTGCAAAATGGCAGAAATACTTTCAAAGCAGCCCGGTTTTAAAGTGGAACTGGTTTCAGACCTATTTGCAGATATTAAGAAAATACAGTCACGCTTAAACCTTGACCTTGAGATGGTGTCACTGAAAATATTTCCTTTTCTCTCAGAGGATTATGCGGCAAAAATAACAGGCGTTTATGATTTGTTTATAAATGCAACCTACTTAAGCTCGCTTGGCGGCCACGGCAGGAAAAATATTTACCTTTGTTACTTCCCGACTGCATTTGACGTAGATTTTAACCTCATACACAGATTACTGCTTATTTTTTTCAGGCTGCCTGCTATTTTGCTTTACAGGATTGCAGACAGGATATGCTCAGGGTATTCCGATGTTGAAGTGCTGGACGGCATTTATGATATAAAAAGATTCATGCTGGGAAGAGGAGTATGGTCAGGCGGAAAACTGTCAATAAAATACAGCAGTGGCACAAAGTACATAAGTATAGGCCTGAAAAATCCGGCAGGTACAGGTATAACAAACATGAAATGTGTTTTGAACCTTTATGAAATTGAGCAGGGCGGTTTTCGTAAAAACTCTGCGCGCGCTGAAAGCCAAAATTTAAAGGCTGTTGTTTTTTCAAAGGAGCTTTCTATTGCTGAAGGCAGCAGGATAACAGAAACAATAATACCTCCTGAAATCCAGGATAACGCAAAAGCATATTTACTTGAAATAGAATCTGACACTTTCATCTCAGACAGCACCGTCAGCGGTTCAGGTGATTCAAGAACGCTTGGCGTCGCTGTTTATAATCAGCAGAAAATAAATCCTTTTAAAAAGGCATTATTGAAGCTTCTCGGGTTTATACCTCTTTTTCTGGTCACATATCCCAGGGACCTGAAATTTTTAAAGACCTATGAGCGAATCATAGCAATTTCAGAGTATTCAAAAAAATGGATAGAAAAGCTCTGGAAATGCCAGAGTGACATACTTTTTCCCCCGGTTGACACGAACAGTTTCTATGCAGCTGAAAAGAAGAAGCTCATAATAAGTGTGGGGAGGTTCTTTCCGCAGCATCACAATAAAAAGCAGCTTGAGCTTGCAAAAAATTTTATAGAAATGTACAAATCGGAAGGCGCTGAAATGTCAGGATACAGGCTGGTTCTTGCAGGAGGAGTGGAAAATAAAAAAGAACATCTTGAATATGTTGAAAAAATAAGGAAAATAAGCAGGGGTTACCCTGTAGATATAATGACAAATATCAAATGGGACATATTAAGGAATCTGTTTTCTGAGGCGCTTATATTCTGGCATGCGTCAGGAATGGGTGAGGATGAAAACAGGCATCCCGAAAAATTTGAGCACTTTGGTATAACAACTGTAGAGGCCATGGCTTCAGGCGCCATACCTGTGGTTATAAACAAGGGCGGCCAGCCTGAAATTATACAGGACGGCCAAAACGGCTTTCTTTTTGACACATGGGAAGACATGAAAAGAATAACCCTTGATATATGCAAAAGTTATAATAATGGTAAAAATGACTTTGATGCTATAAGCAGGAATGCGATAGATTCAGCCCAAAAATTCAGCGGGGAAAATTTCAGCAGCCATCTGCTCAAAATAGTCGGAACTCTTTTAAAAAATACAGGCCCGACTTCAGAGCCGGGAAAAGAGGGCAATGCTGAAAAATAACAATACAGACCTGAGTGTTGCAATAGTAAATTATAACGGGCTTAACATAATTGAGCGCTGCATAACTAGCATAGCAAAATACCTTAAAGAGGCGGATAAAGGCGACCTTTTTGATTTTGAAATAATAATTGCTGACAATGCCTCTACAGACGGAAGCGCCGAAAAAATTATAAGCATGTCTTTATCTAATCCGGAATTTAATCTAAAAATTATAAAGCTTGAAAAAAACCTTGGGTTTGCTTCTGCATCAAATATTGCAGCTAAAAAAGCAAAGGGAACATATATTCTTTTTTTAAATCCGGATACGCAATTTATTCAAAAGGGTCTAAAAAAACTTATTGATTTTTACGGGCAGAAATTTGCCGAAGCCAAAATCGGCGCTGTGGGGGCAAAATTATTAAATGAAGATATGAGCCTTCAGTACAGCTGCAGGTCATTTTTAACACTTGCAAGGCAGTTTTATGAAAGCTTCTTTTTGAGTAAAATTTTTAAGCACTCCAAGATATTCGGCTCATATTTTATGACTTATGCCGGCCATGACAATGTCATGGAAGTTGACTGGTTAAGCGGGGCTTTTATGCTTTTTAAAAGACAGATATTTATCAATACCGGGGGTTTTGACACCGGCTATTTTATGTACAGCGAAGATGCAGACATATGCCTTAGATTAAAAAGGGCAGGGTATGTAAATTATTATTACCCATACTTTGGGGTATTGCATGCTGATGCCGGCATAGCATCTTCTAACCCCTCTCTTCGCAATATGCAGATAATGCAAAGCAGGAAGCTTTATTTCAAAAAAAATCATTCAGCCGCTCACGCTGCAGCATTTGGCATTTTATATTTTTTCCATATAATAAACAGGATTATTCTTTATTTTATTCTTTTTATATTAAAGGGCAGAAAAAAAGGCTCAAAATACTCTAAACTGTTTAAGGAATATTTAGAAACCTTTAAGCTTTGTTTTTCAAAAAAGAGGAGGCAATGAAAAACAAAACTGTACTTGAAAATGTAAGCTTTATAATGACTGTTTTAAACGAGGAAGGCTCCATTGGAAATTTTCTAGAAAGTCTTTTGGCCCAGACAGTGCTTCCTGGGGAAATAATAATTGTTGACGGAGGCTCGCGGGATAAAACTGTCGAACTTATAAGAAAGTTTTTCAGCAGCATGCCTTGGCAGGATTTTGCAGGTTTTTCAAAAGAGAAAAGCACAAAATTTGCCTTGAAAAACGATGGCTGCATGGATTGCAAAAAAAAAGAGATAATAATGGATACCGGTATCGTTTTAGGCATAAGGGTTGCAGCGATTAAGCTGTCGGGCGCCAGTATATCACAGGGTAGAAATGCAGCCATAGAAAACAGCTGTGGAGAATTCATATGTGTCAGCGATGCAGGCTGTATACTTGAAAAAAGCTGGCTTTTTGAAATAACGCGCCCGCATCTTGAAAATCCATGCAAAGTCCAGGTCACGGGTGGGCTTACTCTGCCGCATGCTGAAAATTTTATACAGCTATGCCTGTCTCTCTGCATGCTTCCTCTTAAAAGCCAGATAAAGCCTTCATCGTTTATGCCTTCTTCAAGAAATGCGGGTTTTAGCAGGAGTGCGTGGGAAAAAGCCGGTAAGTATCCGCAAAATATGGATTTCGGTGAAGATATGAAATTCAATTTCAATCTTAAAGATGCCGGATATACTATAATTTTCAATGAAAATGCAAGGGTTTACTGGAATTTAAGAAGCAACCTTGTTGCAGTTTTCAGGCAGTTTTTCAGGTATGCAAAAGGGGACGCTACGGGGGGCATGTATCCATTGAGGCATATTGCAAGAGTTGCCTCTTTTTTGGCTCTGGCTGCTGTCATTGCTGCCTCTATTGTATTTAGCCCATACTTTTTAATACTGCTTGCCCTTCTTCTTGCACTATATTCATATAAACCTTATACAAGGATAAACACTGTTATTAATGACAGCAAAATGTGCCCCTTTGCAAAAGTTAAAAAAAACAGGCCGGCAGTAAAAACCGCCGCCGCTATTTTTATACCTTTTATGCTTTTTTATATAGACGCAGCAAAACTTTCCGGATATTTTTATGGGCTCTTTAAAAAGAGAATTTAAGGCCAAAACCCTTTTTTAAAAATAA
>JAFGMJ010000095.1 GCA_016927635.1 Actinomycetota bacterium | reverse complement strand
TTAAAGCCATGCAAATATTTTTTATTATTTTTTATTTTTATAATGATTATACATTATCTGTTTACTGTTTGTAAGATTTCCATTAAGGCTTTTACTGCTACGTATATTCAATTTCTGGCTATATCATTGACATAATTGCAATTTATTCTCAATTCTATTAATATAATCTCTACTATATTAGTAGTGATTATATTATTGTTTATCCTTACTTAAAGCATTATTTATGGAAAGGAAAAAAATGGAAAATAAAAAACTGCTTTATGTCCAGACAAGCGGAATAAGTGCGCCTAAAAGACTTTATTCACCCTTCATACTTGCACAGACTGCAAAAGCCATGGATATTGAACCAATACTGTATTTTCTGGGCGAAGGTATTACAGTTGTCACAAAGGGCAATGCTGAAAAAATAAGAATGGGCAATTTCCCCTCGCTTAAAGAGGTAATTGACCAGACAGTTTCAATGGGTATAGAGCTGATGGTTTGCCAGCAGAGTATGCAGATTTTTGGCCAGAATCTTTCACCTTCAGACTTTATCGAGGGTACAAAAATTGTCGGGGCAGCCACCTTGAATAGCCTGGTACTCGAATCAGGCGGCACAATGTGGTTTTAAATAATTCTAAGGACATAAATATTATGGATGATATAAATAAAACTTATTCTGACTTGCAGGAAATAATTCCTGATGAAATCCTTGACTGCACAGGGCTTTACTGTCCCGCTCCCGTTTTTGAAACCAGGAAAAAAATAGACAGTATCGGTAAAGGAAAGGTGCTTCAGATTATTGCTGATGACCCTGCATCTGAAGAAGACATTAAAAGCTGGTCAAAAACAACAGGCAATGAACTCCTGAAAATAGAAAAAGATTCTGGCAGGTTTATTTTTTATATAAGAAAAAAACATTAAATTTTTTTCATAATCTTATTGAAATTATTTTATTATCTGCTATATTTTACCAAGTCTGTTTTGATTCAGTATATTTTGAAGTAGTTACAGCATGTATTTTTGAAAATTTAATAATTGTCTTTCTGATTAGGGAATCCGGTTAGAAACCGGAGCGGTACCGCCACTGTGAGCGGGTGTGTATTCTTTATAAACTTGGCAGCATAAATAATGCCAGCAATACTGGTATTTTTAAAAAATTTATGTTTTGAGTTTTTATGACCACTGGAAATATTTTCCGGGAAGGTAAAGGATAAAGTCCCGTAAGCCAGGAAACCTGCAGAAAAGATGTGTGATTACGGCTCTTCGGCTTAAAGGGTGTAATTTTTTTGTTGCCTTAAAACGATTTAAAAATAAACCCCGTCCCAAAAGAGCGGGGTTTTTTTATTTTACAGATTATTTCAAACATTTGCCGCTTGTAAAAATTTATGCCGGATGCTGATGTCCTGGAAATATTCTGAAAGATAAATATAAAAATAAAAATAAGCAAATAATAATTATTAAGAGAAAGGACAAAAATGACAAAAAAAAGAACAGGCAGAAAAACAGGCCTTGCGTTATTTGCTAGTTTTGCAGTTTTGCTGATGTTTCTGACCGTATTCTCCATGATTTCCTGCAAAACCGAAGTCGCAGCTATAGAAACTGCAGCTGAAGAATCTATAGAGACAACACCTCAATCTTCTGAAGAAAAGCAGGAACCTGAAGAAACTGCAGCAGAGACAACCGCTGAAATAATATTAACAGATGGACTGGGAAATGAAGTAAAAATGGTCAGCGCTGCAGAAAAAATAATAGTCTTTGTACCGAGTGCTCTTGAAATACTCAGCGGAATCGGAGCTATGGATAAAGTTATAGGCGTTGATAACTGGAGCATAGATATGGGCGACCCGCTTGCAGAAGGGCTGGAAGGTTTCGGAGATTTCCAGGGCTTAAACATGGAAAAAATAGCAGCTGCAGATCCTGATATAATAATAGGCCTTATAGGTTGGGCAGAAGAAGACATTAAAAAACTTGAGGAACTCGGGATAAAGCTTTATATTGTCGATGCCAATACGGTTGATGAAGTTTATAGAGAAATACTTAATATGGGAGCCCTTACGGCAATGACTGAAGAAGCGCAGGCCCTCAAAAATGAGCTCGAAACAAAAATCGATGAAATTGAGGTAAAAACTGCAGATTTAGCAGAAGATGAAAAACCAAAGGTTTTTTATGAAGTATGGAACGACCCTTTAATGAGCGCAGGAAAAGATACATTTATTAATGAGCTCATAGAACATGCCGGCGGTATCAATATAGTAGCGCAGGACGGTCTTGAAGGATGGCCCGAGTACAGCGTAGAAAGCCTTATAAAGAATAATCCGGATGTGATAATAGCTCCCACATCTCTTGCGGCTGATGCTTCCGTTATCCTTTCTGATTCCAGATTTTCAGATTTAAATGCTGTTGTAAATGAAAGGGTATATATTGTACCTGACAACCCGGTTATAAGGCCCAGCCAGAATATTTCAAAGGGCCTTATGATGCTTGCGCAGGCATTGCACCCTGATATTTTCGGTGAATTTGAAGTACAGCAGTAAAACCTTAATACAAATCATGATTGCGTTATGCAGTACTGTCTCAGGGAGAGAATGATATTTATGTCATACCTTTTGAAATGATTTCCCTTTTTATTTCAAAACTCTCCCTGAAAAAATAATCTGGTTAAATAAATTTAAAGAAGAAGATAAATCAATTAATAAAAGATTTAAAAAAGATTATAATGAAAAAAACTTTCTTATATTTTAAAAGCTACTGCATATTTAAAGAAAAGCAATATACAGGAACAATTTATGGCTAAAATATATTTTATGCTTGGCGGAGCCAGGAGCGGGAAAAGCAGTTATTCGGAGGAGCTTGCAGAGGGGATTTCAGGAAAAGCTGGTTATCTGGCAACAGGCCAGGTAATAGATGAAGAGATGAAAAAAAGGGTGCTTGTTCACCAGAACAGGCGGCCTGCAGTCTGGGAGACTTTTGAGATAGAACAAACAGAAATACTTATATCAGATATTGAAAAAATCTTTTACAAGGTCCGTTTATCAGGCCTGGAAGTCCTGATTATAGACTGCATAACAAATCTGGTTTTCCGTTTAATATATAAGTATGGTATAGAACAGCTCCAGATTGTGGATAACAGGCTTGAAGAAACTATAGAGTCAGATATAAATGTATTTTTTGATGGTTTTTTAAAAATAATCAAAGATGCGGCTCTGCAGGATGGCATAAATATAATCATTGTCTCAAATGAGGTCGGCATGGGAGTTATCCCGGCATATCCTTTAGGAAGGATATTCAGGGATATGCTTGGTATTGTAAATAAGAGGATTGCGGCAGCTTCTGATGAAGTGAATTTTTTTGTATCAGGAATAAGGATGAAAATAAAATAGCAAATAGCACATTCAGATATGAGATTCTTAAATGCAATTGGTTTTCTTACAATTATAAAAATACCTTCAAGATTTTATTTAAAGAAGGAAGACTATCACAGCACTTTGCCGTATTTTCCGGCTGCAGGTTTAATAATAGGGCTTTTTAGCGCCTTTTTATTTTTTTCATTAAATTTTATTTTTCCTGCAATATTTTCTGCTCTTGTTATAGTTTTTTTTGATACATGCATAACCGGAGCAATTCATGCAGATGGCCTGGCAGATACTTTTGATGGGGTATTCAGCGGTGAAAGCCAAAAAGCAAGGATAATGGAAATAATGAAAAAAGGCGACACTGGTGTTTTTGGAGCTCTATCGCTGATTTTTGCTTTTGCTTTCAGGTCTGTCCTTTATTATCTTTTCATAATAATGCTTGTTCCGGTTACCTTTCTTTCATTTGATAATGGAGTGTCTTTTAATGGGGCACATTTGTATTCAAGTATGCCGGGCTTTTTTGTGCTTGCTTTTGTTTTGGTGTTTACGCCCGTCTTTGGCAGGAATGCAATGCTTCACCTTTTTTCAAGGTATGAGCCTGCTGCAAAGACCGAAAGCCTTTCCAGTGTTTTTAAACACAGGGATAACCGTTTTTATTATATGTTTTCGCTTGCAGTTTCATCTATTCTTTATGTATGTTCAGGCGTCATAGTGAGTATGAATTTTATATTTTCGGGTGGCCGCCTGAATATTTTTTCATTTTTTACCACATCCGGAGAAAATATTGCAGCCATACTTACTGCTGTTTTATATGCGCTGATATACTGTATTATCATAGCCATGACTGTTTTTGCATATATGGCTGCAGGAAGATATTTTACAAAAAAAATCGGCGGTTTAAGCGGTGACATAATCGGC
>JAFGMJ010000094.1 GCA_016927635.1 Actinomycetota bacterium | reverse complement strand
ATTAAGATAAAGGTAAAGAAATGGTACTTGATATTGACGGAAAAACACTTAAAGCCTGGATGGATTCAAAAAAGGATATGATAATTGTGGATGCAAGGGCGCCACAAGATTATAAAAAAGCCCGCATCCCGGGAGCGGTCTCACTTTTAAATGCAGATGTTGAAAAAAAGGCTGAAGTCCTTCTTAAAAAAGGGGTTTCCATAATTGTTTACAGCAATGATGAAAATTGTCCCGCAAGCGGGCTGGTGGCAAAAAAACTTGACAGCCTTGGTTACAGCCCTGTTTATGATTATAATCCAAGTTATGCTGACTGGACAGGCCTTGGATATCCGGTCCAAAAGGCATTAAACAAAAGCAGCCACGGCAGCAAATGGTGACGTTTAAGAATAGAATTCATATAAATTATAAATTTATATATAACAGGTGGTAAAATGCTTCTTGCAATAGACGTTGGAAATACCCAGACTGTACTGGGGCTTTTCACTGGAAGGAATGAGCCTGAGCAGTCATGGCGAATGGTTACTCCAAAGCACGAAACATCAGATGAGATTGCTTCCAGTATTTACAGTTTCCTTAAAAACAGTGACTTTGATCCTGCTGAAATAACTCAAATAGCCGTTTCATGCGTGGTCCCAAGAATAATACATGAGATAAACAAAATGTGCGACAAATACTTTAAAATTGCGCCATTTATTATAAGCACGGAAATAAAAACAGACCTTAAAATAGAATATGATTTCCCTAAAGAGATTGGTGCAGACAGGATAGCAAATTCCGTGGCCGCAAAGGAGATTTACGGATGCCCTGCCATAGTTCTTGACTTTGGAACTGCCACGACTTTTGATGTGATATCTTCTGAAGGCTCATATATTGGCGGAGTCATATGTCCGGGTATAGAGATTTCTTCTGATGCTCTTTTCAATTATGCAGCAAAGCTCAGCAAAGTGGACCTGAGCTGGCCCGATAATGTAATTGGCAAAAACACTTATGACGGCATACGCTCAGGCATACTTTACGGGTTTTTAGGCCAGGCAGAGTATATTACCTGCAAGATAATCAAAGAAATGCAAAATAAGGAAAAAGTTATCGAGCCAAATATAATAGCAACAGGAGGTCTTGCAATACTGATGAATGGCAGAAGCAAATACATACAGTTCTACGATTCTGACCTGACTCTTAAGGGACTAAAGATACTTATAGATAAAAACAGCAAATAATGCAATTCAATAATTCTGTAAAAATTTATAAATTAAAATTCATTTAAAATAAACGAAAGAGGAAAATCATGAGATTATATGGAAAGAATATTTCCAAGCAGGAACTTTTAAAAAGAGTTGGGGATATCTCACAGGTAGGCGGCATAAGTCTTAATGAGATGATAGACGGGCCGGCAAGAGGCATAAGGGTTGCAGACATCAAGAACGGCTGTGGAATAGATGCCAGGGTATTGATAGACAGGGGAATGGACATATCGGATTTCCGGTTCAATTCAGTGCCGATTGCCTGGAAATCGTCAGTGAGGGAAACATCTCCTGCTTATTATGATAAAGAGGGCTTAGAATGGCTCAGGACATTTTATGGCGGCCTTCTTGTGACATGCGGATTAAGCTATGCGGGAGCGCCGTCAAGAGATAACGGGGAAGAACTTGGCCTGCATGGAAGGATTGCAAATATTTCAGCGGCAAATATATGCGTAAATAACAGATGGGAAAGCAATAATTATGTACTGTCTCTAAAGGGTACGGTAAGGGAGTCAAGGATATTTTTTGAAAACCTTGAGCTTACAAGGGAAATAAAAGTGCCAATGGATGAACCAAAAATATATATTCATGACAGTATAGAGAATTTAAGTCCAAGGACACTGCCTCTTATGATAATTTATCATATGAATTTCGGGTTTCCCCTGCTCGACAGTTCATCATATTTATTTGGGGCAGAAAAAGAGCCTGAGCCCATAAGCGAGGAAGCAAAAAAACATGTTACAGATTTTAAAATATTTTCAGAACCCGTAAAAGATTTTTCAGAACATGTTTTCTGCCATGATATACCTGCAGATAACGAAGGTTATTCAAATATTGCCCTTATAAATGAGGACTTTGACGCAGGCAGAGGCATAGGCATTTGGCTGAAATACAGCAAAAGCAGCCTGCCTTACCTTAACCAGTGGAAACAGACTGGCTTTAGCGAGTATGTCTGTGGCCTGGAGCCAGCAAACTGCAGAACTTACGGCAGGGAACTTGTGCGACAAAAGGGTGAACTTGAATTTATTGAACCGGGGCAAATAAAGGATTTCAAAGTGGAGCTTGCAGTTTTAAGAAGTATGGATGAAATAAATGATTTAAAAAGCAGGCTTTAGAAATTTTTTGAATATATATTTTAAGAAAATAATGCTATTGGCTAGGTGCAGTATTTTACAAAGCGCCCGTTTGGTATTATTGCTATTTTTAAATTATTATCTTTACCCAGTGCATTGTTTATATAATCCTGTATATTTTCAAGCTTTTTAAAGCCTATGCTTTCAGTCAATGCTTTGTCAAAGCTTGAATGAAGCAGTACGTTTACGCTGGTCAGGAGCTTGGATACAGCAACAGCCTTATGGCCGCCAAGCACAAAGTCCTGTTTGATTTTTTTATAAAGATTTTCAAAATCACTGACTCCGTACATCCATTCCTCAAACTTATCTTCACCAAATCCTTCAGGGCATTCGGCTGCAAGGATTATGGTGCCGTTCTCCTTTACTATTTCCTTTACGCTCTCCAGGGCTTTCTGGGCCTGGTACAGGTTTATGTCTTTTGGATAGCCTCCTGCAGAAGCAATGACTATATCTGCTTTTTTATCAGAACTTATTTCATATATGGAATCATAAAGTTCTATGCCCTTTAAAAAAGCTTCATTATTTTTACCTGCTACAGCGCCTATGATTTTTTTGCTGTCGTCAAGTATTACATTGAAAATGAAATCTATACCAGCAATCCTGCCTGCTTCTTCCATATCCTGCCTGATGGGATTATTTAAATACTGCCCTGCGCGGGCATTTTCTTCAAGCATCATTGAATGATTTGCCCGTACTGAGTTATATGAGCATACCCCGGGCATTACCGCTTTTGCCCCTCCTGAGTAACCTGCAAAATAATGATACTCTATATTTCCTGTAGCTACTATAAAATCAGCATCTGCAACTTCTTCAAATAATTCAACAGGTGTGCCAAAAGAGGTGGTGCCGATATGCCTGCACCTGTTTTTATCAAAATCAATAACCCGGCAGGTGGATATTGCTTCTTTTCCTGCAAGTTTTTCCTGTTCCTGACTGGTGTGGGACCTGTGTATTCCCAGCCCAAATATTATTTTTATATTTTTTACATCCCCGCCTTTCAGCTCCTTTATTAAATAAGGCAGGAATTTATAAGAAGGGCATGGCCTTGTTATGTCCGATATAAGTATGCATGCGTTTTCTTTGCCGGCAGCCTCTTCTTTTAACCTTTTAGAAGATATACAGTTTTCAAGTGCGTTTTCAATTATTTTATTCTCATCAGTTATTTCCGGGGCCGTTTTATATTCGCAACTGAATTCTATTATATTATCCGCGGGCACATCGATTATTATATTCTGCTTTCCATAAGGTATTTTCAGTTCCATATAAATCCT
>JAFGMJ010000093.1 GCA_016927635.1 Actinomycetota bacterium | reverse complement strand
TAAGTATCAAATAATAATATATAACAAAAAAGACAGGAGTAAACATTATGAGTAAAATAGCCATTGTGACAGACAGTACTTCAGACATTCCAAAAGACCTTATACAAAAATACAATATTAAAGTCGTGCCGCTTTACGTAAATTTCGAGAATGAGAACTATTCAGACAACGGGATTGATATAACATATCAGCAGTTCTATGAGAAATTAAGTGAAGCCAAAGTATTGCCAAAATCTGCACAGCCCTCACCAGCTGATTTCATAAAAGCATACAGTGAGGTGTTAGAGAATAATGATTCGGTCATATCAATACATATTTCAAAAAAAATGTCCGGTACTATTGATTCAGCTGAAATTGCCAAAAAAGAGCTCGGCTCAGACATAACAATAATCGATTCTGAACTTGTACACATCCCGCTGGGCATTGTTGTGCTTAAAGCCGCAGAAATGGCTCAAAACGGCAGCTCAAAAGAAGAAATAATAAACACTGTGAACGAATTCAGGAAAAAAATAACTGTTCTCTTTATACCGAAGACGCTTAAATATTTAATAATGGGAGGAAGGATAGGAAGAGCAAAGGGGCTAATAGCTTCAATACTTGAAATAAATCCTATTCTAACACTGAACATGGGTGAAGTATCACAGTATAAAACCACAAGGAGATGGAATCAAGCCAAAAACGAATTAATTGATTCTATCAAAGGCATGATAAAAGATAACAGCCGGCTGATTGCATATGTTACTGACTCAAATGCTGATGAAGAAGGTGATGCTATGATGGAAAGGGTCAAAAAAGAAATAAACCCTAAAGAAGTTTACAGGTCCTATATAGGCTCTATTGTCGGGATACACCTTGGTCCCGGAGCAGTCGCTGTTACTTTTTATGAAGAATAAAATAAAATTTTATTTTCTTATTGTAATAAATTTAACGCCAAGGAGGATAGATGCAGAAAGTTGCAATAGTAACTGATAGCACTGCCGATATACAGGAAGACCTTATTAAAAAGCACCACATAACTCTTGTTCCGCTGTCGGTCATTTTTGAAGAAAAAGCATACCTGGATAATGGTATAGACCTTACAAATGAAGAATTCTACAGAAAACTTAAAGAGGCAAAAAAACTGCCCACAACTGCTCAACCGGCTCCTGCAGATTTTAAAAAAGTTTACAGTAAACTTCTTGAAGATTATGAAAGCATAATATCAATACATATTTCAAGCAAGATGTCAGGCACAATAGATTCCGCACAAATGGCAAAAAAAGAAATGACAAATAAAAATATCGAAATAATCGACTCTGAAGTTACCACGATCGCGCTTGGCCTGATTGTATTAAAAGCTGTAGAGATGGCTGAGTCAGGCGCTTCAAAAGAAGAAGTTTTAAATGCTGTCAGCCACCTTAAAAATACAATCAATACACTTTTTATTCCAACCACTTTGGAATATCTGCAAAAAGGAGGCAGGATTGGCAGAGCCAAGGGATTAATAGCTTCCCTGCTGGAAATAAAGCCTGTACTTACGCTTCATAAGGGAGAAGTTTCCCAATATAAAACCACAAGACGCTGGAACCAGGCAAAAAACGAACTTATCAGCTCAATGCACAGCATGGTACGTGATGAAAGAAGCGTTATAGTCTCAGTTGCAGATGCTGACCTTAAAGAAGAAGGGGACGCTATAGCAGAAAGAATAAAATCTGAATTTTCACCTGCACTCATTCTCAGGGCTAAAATAGGCTGTATAGTGGGGACACATCTTGGACCTGGTCTTGCAATTGCTTTTTATGAACAGTAAATGGAGAAAAAACTGGACAAATCAGAAGAGAAGAAACAGATAAGGCAGGCCATCCAGGAAAAAAGAAACAGCATGGAAAAAGAAACAAGGCTGGCTTTTTCAGAAGAAATAGCAAATAAGTTTCTTGCTTTGCAGCAGTACCGTGATACCCGCAGCATACTCATATTTTATCCTTTCCGCAGTGAAGCAGATTCCACTTTCATAATAAAGCGCGCTTTAAAAGAAGGCAAAAAAATAATACTTCCAAAAGTCAAAGGTAAAGAGCTTGAACTTTATTATATTAACGATACCGGCAGCCAGCTTGAAAAAAGCCGCATGGGCATAATGGAGCCTGTAGATAACCTCTGCAGTAAAGCTGCTGTAGAAGATGTGGATATTGCAGTAATACCTGGTTTATGTTTTGACAAAAATATGAACAGGCTTGGATTTGGAGGGGGCTTTTTTGACAGGCTAATTCCCATGCTTCCAGCTAATATAAAAAAAATAGCCATCTGCTTTGATTTACAGGTTTTAGACAATATACCTGTTGAAAAACATGACAAAAAAATCGATATGATAATTACTGAAAAAAGTATATATTCAAAAAAAATCGCAATACTTATAGCTGCATACAATGAAGAAAAATACATAGAAGACGTCATTAAGAATTGTTCTGCAGCAGGGCTTGACATAATAATTGTGGATGATGGTTCAACTGATAAAACACTGGAGACAGTTTTATCAGCAAAAGAAAAAATAAAAAAATTTGAAGCAAAAATTTATATTCTAAATCATGAATATAACATGGGCAAAGGCCAGGCGTTAAAAACAGGATTTGCCTTTGCTCTTGAAAATGGTTATTTTGGCGTAATAACCCTTGATGCAGACGGCCAGCACGACGCAGGAGAAATTGCAAATTTTTTGGATAAAATCAGCAAAGAAGATATTGATATAATAGTCGGCAGCAGGTTTAAAGACACAAAAGGCATGCCTTTTATAAGGCTTGCCACAAATGTTTTCACATCCTGGCTTATATCCTCGATAGCAGGCAAAAAAATAGATGATGTTCAATCCGGCTACAGATATATTGGAAACAGGGTCTTGAAAAATATAAAACTTGAGACAGGCAATTTTGATACTGAACCAGAAATACTTTTAAAAGCAAGCTGGATGGATTATAAAATAATAAACATACCCATTTCAACCATTTACCATAAAGATTTTGTAAGCCATGTAAACCCTGTAAAGGATACTATAAAATTCTTCAGGATGGTAATAAAAAGCATATTCTGGAAGATAAAGTTTAAGAGGACTGGTACCACGTCCTGAGGGCTTCGAAATACTGCATAAGCTGCCTGTTAAAAATCAAAAGAACAATTAATATTACCAGTGTCACAATAATGATTATTGCGATTTTTTCCAGTAATGTCAGTTTACGTTTTTCATGATTATCTTTCATTGAATTAAATAAGGCCTGGCTTTTTTTAATTTAAAGTTTTATCCGTGAAAAGCACTGCCTTTTAACTTGCCGGTAAATCCTTAATTAGCATATCATAGATATTATAGTCTTTTGGTTTTTGCACTGAAACCATTTTATAGGCAGATTTTTCCCCTGAAATTATTTTTATAAGGTTTCTGGGTATTCCTGTTTTTCTGGAAATAAATTTTATTAAAACCTTATTTGCTTTTCCTTTTTTTGGTTCGCATGCTATCCTGATTTTTATAAGGTCATCTTTTATGCCTTCTACAAAATTTTTATCTGCGCCTGTTTTTACCTGGAGCTTCAGTACTTCAGTCAGTTTATCGGCACTGCTGTCACTCATTATTGGTCCTGAAAAAATTTTCTATAATATCAGGGTTTGCAATATCTATTTTCTTTCTTTCTCTTTTAAGCCCATTTTCATTTAATTTCTCGTTTTTTTCTTCGTCCAGCCTTGAATTTGCATCAAACTGGTCAACCTGGCTCAATGGCCCGCCGCTGCTTTCAGTAGTTTTTGCTTCTTCCTTATATATTATTTCTTCCTCTTGCTGCATTTCCAGAGGTGGATTTTCATCTGTATTTTTTTCTTCATCATCCTGTAAAATCTCATCACTTAAAGCTTCATTATTCTCAGGCTGCATTTCTTCTTCTGCAGCTGCT
>JAFGMJ010000092.1 GCA_016927635.1 Actinomycetota bacterium | reverse complement strand
TTATTTGATGCAATAATAAAAGCCATGTTATTTGCAGCTGCGCATAAAAGGTATTTTTTACTTAAAACCAAATAGACAATATAATGTGTGCTGTGCTAATATTTAATTCAATTTTCGCCGTGCCTGGTTTAATAGGAATATTAAATTGTATTGTTTACCGGCTTATTTTTTTAAAAACTGATAATGTAAATAAAAGTAAATATTATGGAAAAAGAATTAAAGAAACAGCTTGAAACTGCCTGCAGCGGAACTGACGATGTGCTTGTTAAAGAGGAACTGGAAGAGCTTATTAGAAGCTCAGTTAAAAGCGGCAAGCCCTTAAAAGTAAAACTTGGCCTTGACCCCACTGCGCCGGACATTCATCTTGGCCACACTGTTGTTCTTAATAAATTAAGGCAGTTCCAGGATATGGGACACCAGGCAATACTTATAATCGGCGATTACACTGCGCGTATCGGGGACCCTTCCGGGCGCTCAGCTTTAAGGCCAAGGCTTGCACCTGAAAAAATTGATGAAAATGCAAAAACCTATATGAAACAGGCATTTAAAATATTGGACGCAAAAAAAACAGAAGTAGTTAAAAACTCAAAATGGCTAAAACCTTTAAAACTTGAGGATATACTGAACCTGACTTCTAGATTTACTGTGGCAAGAATGCTTGAAAGAGATGATTTTAAAAAGAGGTTTGCAGGAAACGTTCCTATTGCAATAATGGAGTTTCTCTATCCCATAATGCAGGCATATGACTCTGTTGCAATTGAATCAGATATAGAGCTTGGAGGCACTGACCAGAGGTTTAACCTCCTTGTCGGCAGGGAGCTTCAGAAGGAGTTCGGCCAGAAACCACAGATTGCAATAACCATGCCGATACTTGCTGGTACAGATGGAGTTAATAAGATGAGCAAAAGCCTGGGCAATTACATCGGCGTAACTGAAAAGCCAGAGGAAATATACGGGAAAGTAATGTCTATTCCTGACTCAATAATTATTGCGTATTTCCGTCTTCTGACAAGGCTGCCTGTTGCTGAAATTGATGAAATTGAAAAAGGCATTAAAGAAAAAGGTGAAAATCCTGTGCATTCAAAAAGAAGGCTTGCAGAAATGCTGGTTGAAAATATGTATGAGCGCAAAAAAGCTCTGCTTGCAAGGCAGCATTTTGATTTGCTTTTTAAAGAGAAAAAGATTCCCGATGATATTGAAGAATACAGTTTAAAAGACAATCCTTCATTCAAGGGCGTTAAAGAAATTCCGGTTGCTGCTCTTCTTGCAGGCTGTGGGCTTGCTGCCTCAAACACTGATGCCAGAAGGCTGATAGAACAGGGTTCTGTAAAAATAAACAGTGAGAAAATAAGCGATGTAAAGACGGTATTTGATAAAGATTTTCTTGACGGCATAATAATACAGAAGGGAAAAAGGTTTTTCAGGCGGATAAAATTATAGAATACATAATATATTAACTGAGGATATCTTAAAATTTACTGATGTTTAAAAAAGCCAGGGTATGGTTACTGAAAAGTTACAAAATTTTCTTGAACTTGTAAAAAAAGAAAACGGCGGCAAACTGTCGGCAGATCTTCATGTAACAAGAAAAGCAGGAGCTCTTGTTGCCATTTCGGGCGGCCGGGTAATAAAAATCCAGAAGCCTGAAGTGTTTCATTGTCCATTATTTACTTCACTTTTCTCATACGATAAAATCAATTACGAAACAATAAAGGATAAATTTGAAAAACAGATCCAGGACTGGATAATGTTTATGCCCGGCAGGCATCTCTGTGATGACAGGATAATAGTGCCATTTGGTGCAAGCGAAATGATGATGTATGCGCTAAAAAGAAATGGCATTGATGCTGCCGTTACTGTGTGCGAAGGGGCAGGAACGATAATAAGCTCAAACCCGGCCCTTATACAGGGAATAGGCGCCTATATGAACGGCCTGTTTTACACAACGCCAATACCTGAAGTGATAAGTAATATAGAGCATAACGGAGGCACTGTACTTTCACCGGAAAATGCTGCAATGGATCAGTTTGAAGGGGTAAAAAAAGCAATCAAGGCAGGACATGTAAAAATTGCTGTAACAGTAAGGGGAGACCAGCAGCAGGAAATAATAAAAATAAGGCATTTAGAAAAATCATTAGTTAAAAAGGCAGAAATTATAATTCTTGCAGTATGCAACAGCGGTATAAATGCAAGCGAGGCTGAAACAGTTGCAAAATTTGCAGACCTTGCCTGGTCATGTGCCTCAAAGCATATAAGAAATATTGCCGGGCCAATCTCTATACTACAGGCGGGTATGAAAATTCCTGTCTTTGTGCTGACTTTAAAAGGAATAGATTTTATATCATCCTATTCAAAGGATAAAAATCTGAAGCAGAAACTTAATGAAGATAAAGGCAGAAAACATTATATAACTGCAGCAGCGTATAGCCAGGGAGCCATAAAAATGAATATGGGTAAATTCTCAGTGTATTTATATGAAACTGAAAAACTGCCAATTGGGACCTCTGATGAGCCCCGTCCGCTTATTTAGCATATATTTTTGTTTGTTTAAAATGAATAATA
>JAFGMJ010000091.1 GCA_016927635.1 Actinomycetota bacterium | reverse complement strand
ATGCAGCAACACTTTATCAGGTACGGATAATAAAAAAGATGCAGCAGCACAGCCTTCTGGCATATCTGTTCAGTCATTTGAGCTTATTGATTTAAATGGGAAAGACATATACCCGGGCGAAGAATTAGCTGCTGTTATACGGGTTATAAACGCAGGGCAGCAAATAGCAGAAAATATTTCTCTTGAGCTGCTTGTGCCTGAAATACTTCTGCTGCAAAGCAGCACGCAAATAACTCAGCCGCTAAAAAGCGATTTGCCAGGCATTGAAAATACTGATATATCAATATACGGAAACAATGCGCAAATCAGTCAGCTGGCGCCGGGCCAGGAGGTAACTGTTGAAATACCCTTAAAGGTAATAGGGCAATTAAATCAGGATATTACCTCTAAAGTGAGCCTTGCTTTAAATAAAAATAACCCTGGCGCCGCTATTATCGATGAAACTTTCTTCACAGTATTTGGAGTAGCGCCATATGAAAGGGATGAGATACCCATTATAGGGCTTCATGCAATAGAAGATAGAATAGAAATACCCATAGAACTTTCAACGTATAATTTTGATGTTTTGTGCAAAACCCTTAAAAGTTTCGGTTTTGAGACAATAACTTTTACAGACCTTTTAAATCATTTACAGTTTGGCAGGGTATTGCCGCAAAGAAGCGTCATTATTACATCTGATGACGGTTTTGCAGACCTTTATACAAATGCCTTTGATGTGCTTAAAAAATATGATTATAAAATGACGGTTTTTATTGTCACGGATTTTATCAAAGAAAATGATAAGGAAAGAGTTACTAATTATTTTGACAGTAGCCGGGCCGTTCCAATGAGGCCCATGCTTATATGGCCCGAAGTAAAGGAAATGGACCAGTATGGTTGCGAGTTTCTTTCACATTCTGCAAATCATATTCACCTGGGGCTTGCAACTGATGTGAAATTCAAGGAAGAGCTTGCAAAATCAAAAAAAGATATAGAAGAGCACCTTAAAAAACCTGTGCTGTTTTTTGCATGGCCCTATGATAATACCGACCCTGCAAAAATAAAACTGCTGACGGAGCTTGGCTATGTGGGGGCAGTGCGATATGGGGGTGGAATTGAAACTGTAAGCACACTTGATTTGAAGGAAATAAAAAGGGTTGAGTTTAACAGCCTCATTGCGCCCCATACTTATACCACTTACCTTGAACTTCATTCGGTTTCAATAGACGGACGAATAAAACAGCCTGAAGTGAAAAAAGGTGAGGAATTTGTGCTTGAATATAAAATAAAAAATGACGATGAATGGAACCTGGAAATCACCTCTATGGAGCTTGAACTGCCGGACTGGGTATCTCTTGAGGGCCTTGAGCAGAAAAGCTACACCACACAGTATCCCGGGAAAAAAGACGGGGTTTTCATGTGGGTAAGCGATAAATATATTATAGAGCCTGGCAGCCAGGCAAGCATGAATTTAAGGCTGATTGCAAACAGCAGCGCTAAAGGCGCTGTTAAGTTCAGGATATCTGCATATAACGGTTATATAGAAGCAGATCCGGTACAGCTAGAAATCAATTAAATATGTCAAGGTATATTTCACCAGCTTTAAAATAATAATTCTGGGAAGTTACGGCAAAGTTGATTTTAGCATCTCCGGGGACTCTTGCCTGGAATGTGAGAATAATATTTATTTTATCCCGGGCCCTGATTGGGAAAGTTTTTACCCACATGTATTTTCCCTGTGAAAGCGAAGGTTCAATAAAAATATCACCATTTTGGCTAACACCAATAAAACCCAGGCCTTCTGAAATCATAAGTTCAAGCGAAGTAATTTCAAGATCTGTATCATTATCATTTATAATTGTGTATTCCACTTCAAATTTTTTACCATATTCTATTTCTGTTTTGAGTATTTCATATTCCACTGCAAGGTCTTTTTTTTCACCTGCATAACTGTAAAATACTATGTATTCCTGCATTCTTTTCCAGGTGTATCCTGTAATTTTTTCCACATTAAACTCTGCCCTGAGCTTATCCTCAATACCTAAAAAATATAATTTTTTGCCTTCAGCAATGTTTTTGCGTATATTTTCTACGCTGTATCTTTCATCTTTATTTGTAATAATGGTTATATTTTGGTCCTGTCTTTCATATTTATTTATAAATTCCCCGATATTTGCAGCTGACGATGAGACATAAAGAACAGAATTGTCTTCCATTTGGTCAAATATCTCATTCCAGAAAACATATATTTCAAGTGGTTTTGAAAAATCCGCCTTTTTATAATTTTTTACTGCAAAAAGCGCCGGGGAAATCAAAAATAAAACAAGCAATACTGATGAAATAATAATCTTTAGTGCATTTAATTTTGACGGGTTAATATTTATGCGTTTTTCTGCAATTAATCGGGCAGAATCATATATAAGCAGAAACCCGAAAGCCAAATATACTGATATAATCATCATTGTATTGAGCACATAATTGGGCGGGCAAAAGGGAAGATACAGGCTTATTATAATAAAATTAAAAATTATCAGCAGCACCGAGCATGAAGCAAATTTCCAGTTTTTCTTAAAAAGATATACAAGGCCTGCAATGGCTATAATTAAAAGTACTATCCCGTAATT